>JAUHYN010000583.1 GCA_030426505.1 bacterium
GGTCTACGGCTGGGTCTGGGTGCCGGGCTCCGAGTGGGGCCCCGCGTGGGTCGCGTGGTCCTACGACGCGGGCTACGTCGGCTGGGCGCCGCTCCCGCCGGGCTCGCTCTGGATCGGATCGGCGTGGTCCGTCGGCTTCTACCCGAACTCGTGGTGCTACGCGCGCCGGAGCGGGTTCGGTCGACGCCGCGCGTTCACGCGCTACGTCCCCGGGGCACGCCGACACGGTCACGTCGCGCACCGCTCCTACCCGGCCCCCGCGCGGAACGTGCGACCGGCGCGCGACACCACGCGCGCTCGCCCCGCCGGCGGCACCGTCGCGCGCGGTCGCCCCGCGAACTCGGCGCACGCGCCGAACGTGAAGTCGAGCCGCGCGGAGCGCTCGGTGGTGAGCCCGAGCCGCGGCACTTCGGTGCGTCGCGGCGTCGTGGACCTCGGGACGGTCCGTCGCTCCGAGCCGCGCTCGCCGACCGTGCCGGCGCGCCCGTCGACCACGCGGATCGATCGCCCGTCGCGCCCCGACGTCGGATCGCCGTCGCGCGCCAACGTGCGCGGCGACGTCGACCGGCAGCGCTCGCCGCTGCGTGAGGTCGGCAAGCCGCTCGCGCCGAGCCGCGCCTCGTCGCGCACGACGTTCCAGCCGCAGCCGAACGCGCGCGCTTCGTCGCGCACGACGTTCCAGGCGCAGCCGAAGCCGAACGTCCGCGCGCCGTCATCGCCGTCGCGTCGCTCGAGCACGCTGGTGCCCTCGCGTCCGCGCACCGCGCCGCGCTCCGGTGCGACGGTGCGTCCGTCGTCCTCGCGTTCGACGTTCTCGCCGTCGCGTTCGTCGCGCTCCTCGCGTTCGACGCCGAGCTTCTCGCGCGCGCCGCGCTCGGCGCCGTCGGTGAAGTCGAGTTCGTCCTCGTCGAAGAAGTCGAGTCGCGCGTCTTCGTCCTCGAAGAGCTCGTCGCGCAGCTCCTCGCGCTCGGTGAAGAGCAGCGGCTCCCGCGGTCGGTCGGCGAAGCGACGCTGATGTTCTGCACGATCCGCTGCCTCGCCCTCGCCGCGACCGCCTCCTTCGGGGCGGGCGCGGCGCCCTCCGGCCTCAGCCTCGCGCAGATCGAGGAGGCGCTCGCGCCGCACGGCGAGTTCGTCGTGAGCCCCGCGCACGGGCGCGTGTGGCGCCCGGCCAACGTCCCCGCCGACTGGCGCCCCTTCACCCACGGACACTGGGAGCAGCGCGGCGGCGCGCGCGTCTGGCACTCCGCATTCACGTGGGGGCGGTTCACGTTCGGCGCGGGCCGGTGGGCGCTCGACGCCGACCACGGCTGGGTCTGGGTGCCCGGCGTCGCGCAGGGCCCGCGCGCCGGGCGTGAGGTACACGCGACACCGGATCTGGGCGCGTGGGATCTCGAGCCGCGCTGGAGCCCGACGCCGACGTACTGCCCGATCCGCGCGCGCATCCAAGCCCAGGCAGAGCGACGGCGCGAAGCCGCCGCGAACCCGAGGCCGGAGCTGCACGCGCGCGACGCGCGCACGTTCACCCCGGCCGTCGAGCCGACGCCGAGCGCCCCGCCGCGGATCGCCCGGATACCGGGACCCGCGTTCACGCCGCGCTCGACCGATACACCGCGCCTCCCGCCGACGATCACGTGGCCGCGGATCGATCGCACCCCCTCGACGGTAGACCGCGTGCAGACGAACGACGTGTGGCGCGTGCATCGCGCGGCGCCGCGCACGGTGACGTCGGCGTTCATCCCGCCGCGCCCGCCGCCGCCGCTCCGCGACACCCTCGCCGAGGCGCGGGCGGGGCGCTCCGACGACGACACGTCCTCGTCGTGGAGCGGCTCGGACGATCACGACTCGAGCGGGTCGTCTTCGAGTAGCTCGACGCGCTCGACTTCGACGCGCTCGTCGCGCCTCTCGCGGACGGTCGCGACCACGCCGAAGATCGAGTCGGGCGCGAGCCGCCCCACGCTCCGGCGGTGAGAAGCTCGTAGCAAGATCTCCTGAGCGACGCCGCGCTACCGCTTCTTCGCGATCACCACGCGCCGCCCCCCGCGCCCGGAGAACGGGACGCTGCGCTCGAAGTCGTCGAAGTCACCGACCACCTCGAACCCGGTCTGCCGCAGGAAGTAGTCGAGCTCACGCGGGAAGAGGACGCGGAGGGTGAGGTCGGCGCGCTCTTCCGGGCCGTGCGGCTCGCCGTTGGCGTCGGCGCGTCGGTAGAAGAACGACATCGTGTTGAGCTGCCGGCGCGCGTCGTAGTCGTGGTTCTCGGAGACGACGTACCGATCGCCCGTCCGCGGGTCGATCATCTGCTGTGGATCGTAGCGCGCGTCCGGATCGCGATCCGGCAGCTTCGGGTAGGGCGTGTGGAGATCGAAGTGGAACCGCCCGTCGACGGCGAGGTGTTCGCGCGCGGTCTCGAGCGCGGCGACGAGGTCGTCGTCCTCGATCATGTGCATCAGCGTGTTGAACGCGAGGACCACCGCGTCGAACTTGCGCCCGATTCGGATCTTCCGCATGTCGCCCACGCGGAACGCGACGCGGCGCTGCACGTCGCCCGGGAGCTCGGCGCGCTTCGCGTGTGCGCGCTCGATCATCGGCGAAGCGATGTCGATCCCGAGCACCTCGGCGCCCGCCGACGCCATGGGAAACGTGAGGCGGCCGGTGCCGCACGCGAGCTCGAGGATGGTGCCGTCGGTCTCGCGCGCGACCCGTTCGTAGTACGGGATGTCCGCGCGCATGTGGACGTACTCGGCGTCGTACCAGACGCCGTCGCCGTAGTGGTCGCGCGCGGACATCGTTCGCCGCGGTCAGTCGACGAGGTTCTGAGCGCGCAGGCGGAGGCGCAGCGCGTTCAGCTTGATGAAGCCGTCGGCGTCCGCCTGGTTGTAGACGTTCTCCGCCTCGAACGACGCATGCGCCGTCGAGTAGAGCGACACCTGCGCCTTGCGGCCGGCGAGCGTCGCGCTGCCCTTGTAGAGCTTGATGCGCGCGGTGCCGGTGACCTTGTCCTGCGACGCGTCGATCATGCCCTGGAGCGCCTCGCGCTCCGGCGCGTACCAGTAGCCGTTGTAGACCAGCTGCGCGTAGCGCGGGACGAGCGAGTCACGCAGCTGCATGACCTCGCGATCCATCGTGAGCTGCTCGACGCCGCGGTGCGCGACGTGGAGGATCGTGCCGCCGGGCGTCTCGTACACGCCGCGCGACTTCATACCCACGTAGCGGTTCTCGACGATGTCGACGCGGCCGACGCCGTGCTTGCCGCCGAGCGTGTTGAGCTTCGTGAGCAGATCCACCGGGCCGAGGCGCTCGCCATTCACGGCGACCGGGTTGCCCTTCTCGAAGTCGATCTCCACGTACTCCGCCTGGTCGGGTGCCTTCTCGGGCGACACCGACAGCACGAACATGTCGTCGTTCGGCTCCGCCCACGGGTCCTCGAGGATCCCGCCCTCGAACGAGATGTGGAACAGGTTGCGGTCCATCGAGTACGGCTTCTCCTTCGTCGCCGTGATCTCGATGCCGCGCTTCTCGCAGTACTCGATCAGATCGGAGCGGCCGCGCATCGACCACGAGCGCCACGGCGCGATGACCTTGATCTCGGGGTGCAGCGCGTACGCGGTGAGCTCGAAGCGGACCTGGTCGTTCCCCTTGCCCGTCGCGCCGTGACAGATCGCGTCCGCGCCCTCCGCCTTCGCGTGGTGGACGAGGTACTTACCGATCAACGGCCGCGCGAGCGAAGTGCCGAGCAGGTACGTGCCCTCGTAGACCGCGTTCGCGCGGAGCGCCGGGAACACGAAGTCCCGCACGAACTCCTCGCGGAGGTCTTCGATGATGAGCTTCGACGCACCGGTCTTCTTCGCCTTCTCGTTCAGAGGCGTGAGCTCTTCGCCCTGACCGACGTCGGCCGTGAAGGCGACGACGTCCGCCCCCGTCTCTTCCTTGAGCCACGTGATGATCACGGACGTGTCGAGACCGCCGGAGTAGGCGACGATGATCTTCTTCGCTTCGATCTGTGCCATTTGGAGCCGCGAACGTTAGGGCGCTCCGAGGCCCGGCGGCAATCAAGAAAGAAGGATTCGTGGCGCCGACCGGCTCAGCCGCTGTGCGCCGCGCGCGCGAGCGGGATCGGCTCGAGGTCGTACTCGTACGGGGAGACCTGCACGCTGTGCGTCGCGGGCGTCCGAGGCGTCAGCACCGTCTGCGGCGCCGACGGCTCGGGCGCGCCGAAGTGCGCCGCCGCCGCGATCAGGGAGCTGAGCGCCATCATCGACGCGCCGCTGCGCACCAGCGTCTTCCGGGTCAGCGTCGGCCACCAGCTCCGCTGCGGCTTCGCCGCTTCGCGGAGGGCCGCGATCAGGTCGCTGGCCGAGTCCGGGCGATCGGACGGCTTGCGGGAGAGCGCCGCCTCGAACACCGCGTCGATCGCCTCGGTCGCGTCGCGGCGCATGTCGGACGCGCGGGCCGCCGGGTAGAGCGCCTTCCTGCGCAGGACCTCCGTCGCGTGGTCGCCCGCGAACGGGAGCGCGCCGGTGTAGAGCAGGAACGCGACGACCGCGAGCGAGTACACGTCGCAGCGCGCGTCGAGGCACTCGGTCGTCGTCGCGAACTCCGGCGCGATGTACGCCGGCGTCCCGACCACCGTGCCCTCGTACGTGAGGCGCTCCCAGCGCATGTCGGTCGCGGCGGCGACGCCGAAGTCGATCAGCACCGGGCGCTGCGACCCGTCGGGCTGGCGCGCCAGCAGGATGTTGTCCGGCTTGATGTCGCGGTGCAGGTAGCCGTCGGCGTGGATGGCGTCGAGCGCGCCGGCGATCGGCGCGAGCAGCTCGAGCACCTCGTGGAGTGGCTGTCGGTCACGCCGTGTGGCGATTTGGTCGGCGAGCGTGGGCCCGTCGAGCAGTTCCATGACCAGGAACGGCGGCGTCGACCAGCAGTCGACGTCGAGGATCTCGACGATCGCGTCGTGAGAGAAGCGCGACGCCAGCTCCGCCTCGCGCCGGAAGCGCTCGAGCAGGATCGGGGTGCAGAGGCCCGTCATCACCTTCAGGGCGACGGGGCGGTCCAGGGCGGAGTCCCAAGCGGAGTAGACCTCACCCATGCCGCCGCGGCCGATCAGGGCCGAGACGCGGTAACGCTTCGCGAGGATGGTCCGGGGTTCGAGGCGCGCTTCGCTGACGGTCGTGGTGTGTGGATTCATGGCGCGCCCGACGGGATTGCATCGAGCGTTCCAACGCCAATCGCGAGCCGCGGCGCGATCGCCGCGTGCCAAACCGCCACGGCGATCCCGAGGACCGTTCGTTTCAGTGGATCGCGAGGACCTGCTCGGGCGTGGTGATGCCAGCGGTCAACAGATAGGACGAGTACCGCGCCATCGGGACGAAGGCGCCCTTCCTCGCGGCCTCGCGGAGCTGGAACTGGCTCCCGTCGTTGATGATCTCCTGACGCAGCCCGTCGTCCGCGACCAGGATCTCGTAGACGCCGACCCGCCCGCGGTAGCCCGTCCCCGCGCAAGTCTCGCAGCCCCGGGCGCGCTTCAGGGTCCCGTTGAAGTCGCGCGGGAGGATGTCGACCAGCGCGAGCTGCTCGAGGACGTGCTTCGACGGCGGCGCGTCCTGCGCACAGACCGGGCACAACCGGCGCACGAGGCGCTGCGAGATCACGCCGACCAGCGCCGCGGGTTCCGCACCCCTCCCGGGCGCGCTGACG
>JAUHYN010000584.1 GCA_030426505.1 bacterium
GACTTCTTCGCGTCCGCCAGGCACCGCTTCACCGACTCGAACGACTTCGTCACGAGGTCGCCCACGAGGGCCTCGAACTTGGCGCGCGACAGCTTCAGCTGCAGGTGCTTCGGGCCGGACTGATCCGCCGTCAGGAAGGGGAGGTTGATCTCCGTCTCGAACGCCGAGGACAGCTCGATCTTCGCCTTCTCCGCCGCCTCCTTGAGGCGCTGCATCACCATCTTGTCGCCCGACACGTCGATGCCGGTGTCGCGGCGGAACTCGTCGTTCAGCCACTGGATGATGACCTGGTCGAAGTCGTCACCGCCGAGGTGCGTGTCGCCGTTGGTCGCGACCACCTCGACGACGCCGTCGCCGACCTCGAGGACCGAGATGTCGAACGTGCCGCCACCGAAGTCGTAGACCGCGATGACCTCGTTCGCCTTCTTGTCGAGCCCGTACGCCAGCGCGGCGGCCGTCGGCTCGTTGATGATGCGCGAGACGTTGAGCCCCGCGATGCGGCCGGCGTCCTTCGTCGCCTGGCGCTGCGCGTCGTTGAAGTACGCGGGCACCGTGATGACGGCGTCCGTGACTTCCTCACCGACGTGCGCCTCGGCGGCGCGCTTCAGCTTCTGGAGGATCTTCGCGGAGATCTCCGGCGGAGCGTAAGCCTTGTCGCCGATCGTGACGGAGGCGTCGCCGTTGTTGGACGCCTTCACGATGTAAGGCATCCGCTCGGCTTCCTTGCTCACGTCGTTGTACTTCATGCCCATGAAGCGCTTGACCGAGCTGACCGTCTTCTCCGGGTTCGTGATCGCCTGGCGGCGGGCGACCTGACCGACCAGGACCTCGCCTTTGTCCGTCCAGGCCACGACGGAGGGCGTCGTGCGCGCGCCTTCCTCGTTCACGAGGACCTTCGTCTCTCCGCCTTCCATCACGGCCACGACGGAGTTGGTGGTCCCGAGGTCGATTCCAATGACTTTTTTGCCCATGCTCGAGGCTGCTCCCTTAGAGGAAATTTCGGTGCGAGGGTCCCCCGCGACAGGGGCGTGGGATAACCGCACGCGCGACGCTAGTCACGCGCAATCTGACGTCAAATGGTTCGGCGTCGCCGCGACACGGCCAGTGACAGGGCGAGCCCGACCACCACCGCGAGCGAAGCGCCCGGGCCCCGGTCGCCCGTCGGCGTCGCCGCCATACACCCACATCCCCCCTCGTCCTCGGGCGCCGCCATCGGCGTCCGCGGGGGCGGGACGATCGTGAACGAGGATCCGACCACCGGCGCGCCGACCGTCGACAGGTCGCCCGTCGCCTGGCCGGTCGCCCTCAGATCGTCGTTGCTCTCCAGCGCGAGCCGCAGCGTGCCTCCCGTGGCCGCGTCCGCTGCGATCTCGACCTCCGCGACCAACGCGACGCTCGTGTCCGAAGGGATGCCGAGCGCGAGCGCCGACAGGATCACGCGCCCGTCGTCCCCGTCGGGCGTCGCGTTGGCGAGCAACATGTCCGTCTCGTCGACCGCGCCGTTCTCGTTCCCGTCCACGTACAGCCGGACCATCGCCACCGCCGCCGCGTCGTCGGCCGTCCC
The DNA here is from genome assembly GCA_030426505.1 of bacterium. GTDB lineage: Bacteria > Myxococcota > Kuafuiibacteriia > Kuafuiibacteriales > Kuafuiibacteriaceae > JAUHYN01. The sequence goes on from JAUHYN010000584.1 coordinate 1,565, forward strand.
CGACAGCGTCAGCGCGACCTGATCCACCGTCACGGTCTCGCCGCGCGTGAACATCTCGAGCTGCAGCGCCGCGACGCGCTCCTCGGCGCGCACCCCGCGGCCGGCCGGGGACAACACCCCGATCCGCACGTTCAGCGCCCCGACCAGGGACACCCGCGCGCCCGTCACCGGTGCGCCCGTCGCGGAGACCGCGCCGGACAGCGCGCCGAACGCGGAGACGTCCGCGTCGCTGTCGAGGGCGAACGTGACCTCCTCGCCGGCCTGACCGATCCCGGAGAGATCGATCGCGACGAGGAAGTGCGCGGTCGTGTTCTTCGTGACGCGCTCGGCGATCGGGCCGAACGTCGCCTTGCCGTCGTCGCCCGCGACCCGCGCGACCGGCGCGACCTCGATGTCGCCCGGATCGATGCGCCCGTTCGCGTCGGCGTCGAGGAAGAGGTGGACGTCGTCGATGCCGGTGGTGTCGTCGAGCGAGCCCGTCGCCGAGACGGACAAGCGCGACAGCGTGACGTCCTCGTTGAACGCCGACGCCGCGAGCTGCAGCACCGGGACGAGCTCCGCGTTCGCCGCGACGATCGTGTCCATCGGCGCCGCGGGCCCCGCCGCGAGCTCGAGCGAGCCGCCGACGGTGAGCGTGGGGCCGACCACCGGAGCGCCGACCGGCGAAGTGAGCCCGACGCTGTCACCCTCCGCGATCACGTCGACGTTCGCGGCGATCGACAGCGCGATCGACTCGTCGACCGTGGCGACGCCGTCGAGATCGAGCACGACCAACAAGCGGCGCGGCGCGGCCGGATCGATCGCCTCGTCGAGGCCGGCGATCACCGTGCGCCGGCTGTTCTCCGGGAACGTGACGCGCTCGGCGATCCGGCGGTCGGTGCCCGAGACCTGGCCGTCGCCGTCGTCGTCCGACACCAGCGTGACCGCGCCGACCGCGGCCGACGGCGACATCGAGCCCTGCGTGGTCAGCGTGAGGCTGCGGAGCCGGAACGTCTCCCACGTCGCGGAGACCGCGAGGTCGAGCGCGACCAGGCCGGCGTCGTCGTTGTGGACGGTGCGGTTCGCGGGGCTCGAGCCGGCTTGGATGTTGAGGTGGCCGGCGACGGTCATCGTGCGACTCACCACGGGCGCGCCGGTGACCAGCGGCGTACCGAGCGCGGACGACGCGGTGACGTCGGTGTCGTTGGCGACGCCGACGGTGAAGGTCGTGCCCGGCGTCGCGCCGGCCGCGATGTTGACCGTCGCGATGAGGAACTGCGCCTCCGTGACCAGGACGGGGAGGGCGAGGCCCGTGAAGGTGACGATCCCGTTCGCGTCGGGCGCGCCGCCCGCGGCGAGGAGCGTGTCCGTGCGATCCAGGACGCCGTCCTGGTTCACGTCGCGGAAGAGATCGATCTGCGCGACGACGTCGGCGGGCGCGCCAGCCGACACCGCCGTCGTGAGCGCGAGGCCCCCGAGCGTGAGCGGCTGCACCACCGCGCCAACGCGGAGCTGGAGCGCCGCGGCGCGGACCGTGCCCTCGGCGAGGAACAACGCGGGCGGGGACTGCGCGCCGCGCGCGATGACCATCGCGCCGTCCTCCTGGATCGAGAACGAAGCGGAGTCGATCGGCGCGCCGGTCGGTACGACCGGGCCGGAGACGGCGCAGGTGACGTCGAGGTCGAGGTCGTCTTCGAGGCGGACGGAGAACGTCTCGAGGTTCGACGCGGTGCCGGCGAGGTCGTAGACCACGAGCCAGCGCTCCGAGGCGTTGGTGCCGAGCATCCGCGCGAGGTTCGCGAAGGTCACGACGCCGTCGTCCTGGACGAACGTGACCGGGCCCGCGAGGTCCACGTCGTTGAAGTCGACGACGCCGTTGTCGTTCACGTCGCGCACGAGGCGGACGCCCGCGATGTCGGTCGCGTCGTCGATGCTGCCCACGCCGCGGAGGGTCAGGCCGTGGACCGTGCAAGCCTCGTTGACGGCCGCGAGGTCGAGCTGGAGGACGGCGGCGTTCGTCTGCGATTGGTTCACCGCGCCGCCGCCGCTCGACTGCGCGCCGAGCGCGACCGTGAAGCCGCCGCCCGCGGTGAGGAGCGCGCCGGTGACCGGGACGCCCGTGACGGTGACCGCGCCGCTGCCGGAGGTGACCGCGACGTCCTGCGCGGGATCGAGCGACAGCGTGAACGTCTCGCCGCCGACCGGCGTCCCGCTCATCGCGACGCGCGCGACGAAGTGAACGGCGGGCCCGACCTGGATGGTCTGCGCGAGCGGGAACGTCACCGTGCCGTCGTCCGCGGCGAAGGTGGACGACGCGAGCATCGGCTCGCCCGCGCCGACCGTGCCGTTCGCGTCGCCGTCGAGGTACAGCTCGACGGTCGCGAGGCCCGTCGCGTCGTTGCCGGTGCCGCTCGCGCTGAGCGTCAGCGAGGTCACCGTGACGGGCTCGGTGTCCGCGACGAGGCGGAGCTGCATCGCGTCGACGCCGAGTTCATTACGGCGCACGACGCGCGCGATCGGGGAGGCGACGCCGAGGCCGACGTCGAGCGTGCCGCCGACGGTCACGGTGTTCGCGCTGATCGGGAGGCCCGCGGCGTCCGTGACGTTGCGCCCCGAGAAACCCGTTGCGGTGACGTGCGACGCGTTCGGCATGTTGATGCGGAGGGTGTTGCCGCCCTCCGCGGTGCCGGCGAAGTCGACGACGAAGAGGACGTTCCGCGTCACGCCGACCGGGACGCTCAGCGAGAGGCCGCCGAAGGTGATCATGCCGTCGTCGCCCGAGAAGGTCGCGGGTGAAGAGAGCGCAGTGTCGCCGGTCGTCACGGCGCCGTCGTTGTCGTTGTCGAGGTAGAGCGTGACCGACGCGATGTCGGCCTGGTCGTCGACGCTGCCCGCCGCCACGAACGACAGACCCTGCACCGAGAACGCTTCGCCCACGCCGGTGAGCGCGAGCTGCAACACCGGGACGCCGCTCGCGGTGCGCGGAACGGTCGACGCCGCCTGCGAAGCCGCGCCGCGCGCGACGACGAGCTGACCGAGGACGGTCTTCGTGCCGCCGGCGACCGGCGCGCCGCTGGTGCGCGGGACGGGCCCGCTCGGGGCGATGGCGCCGACGGCGGTGTCGGTCGCGATCGAGAGGCCGAACGTGTTGCCCGCGACGGCGGAGCCCGCGAGGTCGTACGTGACCATCCACGACTCGTTCGCGCCGGCCGGGATCGTGCGGCCCGGGAAGGCGAAGGTGACGGTGCCGTCGTTCTGCGTGAACGACTGGGGCGTGCCGAGCGCGACGTCGCCGACGGTCTCGAGTTGGCCGTTGCCGTTCGCGTCGATCCACAGCGAGGCCGCGCCGACGTCCGTGAGCTCGTTGCCGTTGCCGTTCGCCGTGAACGTGATCGACGAGACGGTGATCGGTTCGAGCACGGCGGTGAGGCGCGCCTGTACCATCACGACGTCCGAGGCGCTCGGTGTCACCGAGCCGCCGGCGGGGTTCGCGGGTCCAGCGGTCACGGTGAGCGCGCCGCCGATCGCGTGGTCGCTCCCAGCGAGCGGGAGGCCGCTCGCGGTGGTCGGGCCCGACAGCGAACCGGTCGCGACGAGATCCGCCGAGGCCGCGATCGCGGCGCGGAAGGTCTGGCCCGGCGAGGAGAGCAGCGAAAGATCGTAGACCACGAGCCACCGCTCGTTCGCGCCCGCGCCGACCGAGATTGCCGGCGCGAAGTTGAAGATCGCGACGCCGTCGTCCGCGCCGAAGCTGCTGCTGCCGAGCACGACGTCCGTCCCGTTCGCGACGCCGAACGGCGCGGTGTCGCGGAGCAAGCGGACTTGCGCGACGCCCGAGTCGTCGAGCATCGAGCCGGCGGCCGAGAGGCGGAGGCTCGACACCGTGAACGTCTCGCCCTGCGCGGCGACGGCGAGCTGGAGCACCGGGACGTCGAGCGCGCCGGGCTGGCGGTTCATCGAAGGCGGGCTCTGCGGGCCGAGCGTGATCGACAGGCCGCCGAGCGTGGTGAGCGTGCTGCCCTGGAGCGGGAACGTGCCCATTGCCGTGATCGGCGCGCCGGACGCGCTGCCCTGCGCGCCGACGTTCGCGGCGCTCGCGAGGCGGATCGCGAACGTCTCGCCGCCCGTCGGCGCGGCGGTGAAGTCGTA
>JAUHYN010000585.1 GCA_030426505.1 bacterium
CGTAGTAGTCGGGGCCCCAGTCGCGGGTCTGGCGGCCGAGGACTTCGACGTCGCCTTCGTAGCCGGTGAGGAGGCCGATGAGGATCTTCTGCGTGGTCGACTTGCCGGCGCCGGACGGGCCGAGGAAGCCGAAGATCTCGCCGTCGTCGACGGAGAACGCGACGTCGTCGACGGCGGGGTGCTCGGCGGCGTGGGAAGGGTACCCCATCTGCGGACCTCGCTCCGCTCGGGCCGCGGGCACGTGCCTTCGGACGTCCAACGGCTGCGCCGTTGACCGCCTCGACGGGTAAGTGAACCGAAGGCCGTCGACGCGGATCATCTCGTCTTTCCTTTCGCCTTCTTCTTCTGTTGGCGGCGCCACTTCTCGAGGAGGCGCGGCATCTCTTCGTGGAAGAACGCGTGCAGCTCGCGCAGCTCGCGGAGCGGGCGGCGGCGCTCGGCCGATTCGCCTTTCAACAGCGCGAGGCCGCGGTCGGCGATCGGGAGGAACGCGCCGAGCGTGGCCGTGGAGGCCTCGAAGCGGCGCTCGAACCCGGTGGAGTCGGCGCAAAAGTAGGTCGCGCGCTCGCCGGGGATCGCGACGCGCTCGATGAGCCCGGCGTTCAGGAGGAGGCGGGTCATCGTGCTGATGGAGCCCTTGCTCGCGCCGATCGCCTCGGCGAGCTCGGCGGCCGTGCGGTGCGGCGGATCGGAGACGAGGAGGTACGCGAAGATGCGGCCCGCGATGCGAGGGAGGCCGCCGGCCTCGAAGAAGAGCGCGACGTCCTCCACGTACTGAGCGAGGGGGGCGTCCACGGTGGGGAGGGTGGGGTGGTTTGGTGGGTTCAGTCAATACTGAACTTCGTGAGCTGACAGATCGCAGCTTGCAGCTTGCAGCTTGAGGGGAGCTCGCAGGTCGCCGTTTTCGGCTCGCAGCCAGAGGGGGAGCTTGCAGCTTTCAGCCGGAGGGGAGCGCGTGCGGTTCAGCGGAGAGGCGGCGTGCGGCGCGCGGGCAGCGATGCGGTCGGAGCGTGAGGGAGCGCGCGCCTCGCGGGCGGCAGCGAAGCTGGAAGCTGCGCGCTGAAAGCTGCGAGCTACTTCAAGCCAGCGCGGCTTCGGCGCGGACCTTCGCGGCCGTGGCGGCGGAAGCCCAGGCGGGCGGGAGCTTGGCTTCGAGGGCGCGCGCCATCTGGCTGGCGACGGCTTCGGCTTCGGCGGCGATCTCCGCGGCGCGGACGGCGGCGGCGGAGCCCTTGGCGTCCTGCGCGGCTTCGGCGGCGACCTCCGCGGCGTGCGCGGCGGCTTCGCCGATGCGGAGGCGGAGCTCGGCGATGCGCTCGGCGGCGGCGCCCTCGAGCTCGGCGGTGCGCGCGGCGAGGCGGCTCATCGCCTCTTCGAGGCGCGGCGGGAGCTCGAGCGTGTGCGCGGTGGGCGCGCTCTTCTCGTGGCGGCGCGACTTGCCTTCGAGGATCCACTGCGGCGGCTGCCGCAGATCCCAAACGACGCCGACCCACGAGAGGACGACGAGCACGTAGTAGGAGAGGTCGATCTCCCACCAGAAGAAGCCGTTGCGCGCGGTCGACTGGTAGTGGTGGTGGTTGTTGTGCCAGCCCTCGCCCATGGTGAGGAGCGCGAGCCAGAAGTTGTTGCGCGAGGTGTCGGTCGTCTCGTAGCGGCGGCTGCCCCAGACGTGCGCGAGCGAGTTGATCGTGAACGTGGCGTGGTACAGCACGACCGTCGACAGGAACGTGCCCCACGCGACGTACGGCATCCCGCCGATCGCCGCGAGCACGAGCCCGAGGACGACCGGGCCCAGCACCCAGTACTTGTTGATGAAGACGAGCTCCGGATAGTCCGCGAACTCCTTGAGCTGCGACGCGGGCGTCTCGTCGTACTTCGGGCAGAGGATCCAGCCGTGGTGCGACCACCAGAAGCCGCGCTTCGGCGAGTGGATGTCCTCCTCGAGGTCCGAGTACTTGTGGTGGTGGCGGTGCAGGCCGCTCCACCACAGCACGCCCTTCTGCGAGGACATCGTGCCGAGCCACGCGAGCACGAACTGGAAGACGCGGCCGGTCTTGAAGCCGCGGTGCGCGAAGTAGCGGTGGTAGCCGGCGGTAATGCCGAACATCCTCAGGAAGAACAGCCCGACGGCGAGCAACACGAGCTCGGTCGTCGGCGGGAAGACGATGACGGTGGCGACGGCCGCGACGTGGAGGAGGAAGTACGGGATCGAGGCGACCCAGTTGAGTTTCTCGTCGGCGGCGCGGGGCAGAGTGGACAGCTCCATCGGTATTTCGAAGGTATCGACCGTCTGCGCGTCAGCCGGTCACGATTGCGTCATTTCTTCCTGACAGGCCTTCGCGTCAGTGCGATCCCGGTACTTCGGTGAAGGTTTCGAGGCGCGCTTCTAGAACTTGACTCCCGCCGCGGTTCGCATACGCTCCGGCGCAACGTCCCCATCGTCTAGTTGGCCCAGGACTCCGGCTTTTCACGCCGGCAACAGGGGTTCAAATCCCCTTGGGGACGTTTTCAGCCCGCCTTTGGCGGGCTGAAACGTCTCCAAGGCGTTTGGGCACGGCCGTGGATGGACCGGCCGTTCGGCCGGTCCAGCCCACCGCCTCAGCTCAAATCCGCGGACGCATTGCTGACGGCGCTCGCCGTGGTCGGCGGGTGCGGCGCGGTGCGCTTGGGTGGGGCACGCGCCGTGCGTGCGTCCATCGCCCGCTTTGCGGGCGATAGACGCCCTGGTGAATGCGTGCGTCGCTCCTCGAGTCTGCGAACGCAGTGCTGACGGCGTTCGCTGCCGCCGGAACGTGCGGGGCGCCTTTTCCTACTTCACCGGGGTCTTTTCGCGGTCGATCGAGCGGAGCTCGATTACTTGGACGCTGTCGCCCGTGCGCTGGGTGATGCGGCGGGCGCAGCGGATGCCGCCGAAGTCGGTGTAGTCGGCGAAGCGGGAGGAGGTGGTCTGTTTGCCGTCGGGGGTGTCGACCTCGCCGCGCAGGGCGATGAGCTCGCCGCCGCTCTTGTCGAAGGCGAGGGTGACCGGGCCCGTGGGGCCGGTGGCTTCGACCTCCCAGACGACGATGCCGTCGAGCTCGGCGCGGCCGATCGTGCGGGCGTTGGTGTAGTGGCGGGCGAGGTGCGCGTCGAAGTGGACGTCGGTGGACCAGCTATCCTCGTAGGTGCGCTCGATGTGACCGATGCCCGCGAGGTCGAGGACGAGCTTGGCCGGGGTGGAGGCGAGCTCGAGGCGGCCGGTGCCCTCGACGCCGCGGTCCGGGTACGCGATCGCGAAGTGGAGGGTGGCGGAGGCCATCGACTCGACGGCGCGTTGGCCGCCGACCGCGCGGAGGTGACGCTCGAAGAGGGAAGACGCGGGGACCACGTCGCTCGTCGAGACCGGTGCGGGCGGCGGTGTGCTGGCGGGACAGCCCGCGAGCGCGCACGACGCGAGGGTCACGAACCACGCTGCCCGACGACTCACGATCCGCAGCTCGTCATCGGCGCCGGCGGGCACAGGCGCTGGTCGGGGTTCACGGGCGCGAGCGTCAGCGGGATCAGCGCGTCCTCCTCGGCGCGCGCCCAGTCCGAGCACGCCTCGTAGCGGAAGATCTGGTTCATCGGCGTCTGCCCGTCCTCGATGCAGACACAGGCTTGCTGGTTCATCGCGTCCGCGCTGTCGGGGACACACGGGCCGACGCACTCCTCCCAGCCCTGCAGCCAGACGTAGAACAGATCGCCGGGCGTCACCGAGGCCTCCAGCGGATCGCCGGAGCCGTCGAGCGGGAGGTTCTGCGCGAGCGCCAACTCGCTCTGACCGCACACGCGCACGATCATCCTCAGGCGCGCCAACCCCGCGAGCGGCGGAACCTGATTCGAGCGCCGCAGATCGATCGCGACCGTCGGCGGCGCACCGCACGCGGACAGCGCAGCAGCGAGGGCGGCGACGGCGAACACGAGCCTCTTCATGGCAACCGCACCTCGAACTTCGTCGTCGCCGGGTCCGGAGACAACAACACCACGCCCGCGATCGTCCCGGCCGCCGCGGCGCCGCCGACGATCGCCCAGAACCACCACTGGGACAGCAGCCCGTCGTCGTCGCCGGTCGGCGGGGGCGGGGGCGTCACGAACGCCGTCCCGCCCGGGGGCGGAGGCGGCGGCGGCGCGTCCGCCGCGTCGATCGAGATTCGCGACGCGTACAACGCCTCGGCGACGCCGGTCTCCACCGTGAGCGCGCCGCCGTCGTCGATCGAGAACTCCTCCGCGCGCTGGTCGACGAACAGCGCGGCGCACAGCCGCTTCACGTTCCGCGCGACGCGCTCGCTGTCGACCTCGGCGTCGAGCGGGACGCGCCCCACGGCGCGCAGCGGGCCGCCGCTGCCGTGGCGCGCGATGAACAGCCACAGCTTCCCGTCCGGGCCCTTCTTTACCGCGCCGATCAGCGTGGTCCACGCGCGCGCGAGCGACGCGATCCGCGTCCCGAATTCCGGCGCCGCCTCCTTGCCGCGTCGCCGTTGGATGACCTCGAGCATCGCGCGGCGCGCCTCTTCGGCCGGGCCGGTGCGCTCGAGGCGGACCTTCGCCTCGCGCCCCGCGGCCACGCGCACCGTCGTCTTCAACACGCCGTGCGGCCACGTCGCGACCACGTAGTGTTCGCCGGGGAGGATCCGCGTCGCGACCAATGGCGCCTCGCCGAGGCGCTGACCGTCGACCTGCACCAGGCACCCCGGGTCCGCGCATTCGATCTCGATGCGCCCCACCGCGCCCATCTCGCGCTTCGCGGCGTCCCACAGGCGCACGAACTTCGCGGAGTGCGTGCGCGCGTTCGGGCTGATCTTCGGGCCGAGCGCCAATAGGTGCTTGAGCGTCGCCTTCGCCGCGCCGTGTTCGCCGCTCTGGTGTTGCGCCTCGGCCTTCGCGAGGAGCGCGTCGTGGACGAGCTCGTAGTCCTCGAGCGTGACGAGCCGCGACTCGAAGATCGAGATCGCCTTCTCCAACTTCTCGAGCGCCTGCTGGTGCTTGAACCGCAGGAACAGATCCACGCCCTCGTTCTTCAGCTTCGAGACGAGCGCGGCGTCGTCCCCGAGGAGTCGGCGGTCGAGCGCGTGACCGGATGCGTCGACGAGGCGGAAGCTGTCGTAGCCATTCAGCTCGTCCACCAGCAGGGTCTCGAGCTGACGCGCGGCCTTGGGCGCGAGCGGTCCGCGCTCGAGCCCGACCCACGCGTAGCGGCGCGGCTTCTTGCGCTTGGCGAGGGCCGGCGCCGGCGCCGCGAAGGCGACGGCGAGCAGCACCGAGAGGAGGGCTCCGCGACGCATCCCGAGAGCGGAGGCTAGCGCCAAATGCCCGACGGATCGAAGTTTGGCGTGCCCGACGCGCCGTACTAGGATGGCGGGCGGCGACTGGCGTCGGCGCACCGGTGCGCCCGACGCCAGCGACGATGGTGCGGGTTAGTCCGATTCGATGACGACGGAGCTGGCGAAGCCAGGGGATGGGATCACGACCCAGACCCTGAGGAACCTCGGGTGCGGCAAGACGGTCGGGCGTTACACCGTGCTCCGTCGCGTCGCGGCCGGCGGCATGGCCGAGGTGTACGTCGCGCAGTCGCGCGGGATCTCGGGGTTCGAGAAGCGCGTCGCGATCAAGAAGATCCTCCCGCAGCACTCCCACAACGAGCGCTTCATCGACATGCTCGTCGACG
>JAUHYN010000586.1 GCA_030426505.1 bacterium
ATCAGGCTCGGTTCCCCAACCTTCGCCCGAATCAAGCCGCTCGCGGTCACGATCACCGGCTCCCATCACATCCCGGCGTGGTCGGTGGAGGCTGGGCGCAGTCGACCTCGAAGCCCGCCAGATCGCCGCCGTTCGACAGCACGTCCAGGGCTCCGACGCCGAGCCGCAGCGGACCGCGCTGATCGAGGCGAACCGGGTCGTCCGGTGGACGTGGGAGCAGGAGGGCGCCGACTTCGAGGGTCACCTGTTCCAGCGCGCCGCGTACGGGCCTTGGTACGTCAAGCGGCTCCTCACGCGTATCGAGGCGATGGCGCACGAGAACCACCACCTCGGCGTGCCGGTGGCGACGCGCGCCGAGAACGGGAACGACGACGACGACCTGAAGCTCGCCCGCGCGCTTGCCAACTGGCGCGCGCACCACGCCGGCCACCTCCTCCTGCCGTTCGGGGTACACGGTCGACTTCAAGAACGCCGCGGGCGGCACATAGATCCGCGAGACGATCGAGTCGGCCAACTTCGACATCGCGCACACTGTGGCCGGCGGCTTCATGCTGCTCGGCAAGCAGGGCACCGACCCACGGCAGCCGCGCGCTCGCACAAACTCAGGCGGGCCAGTACGCACTCAGCCTCGACGCCCACGCGCCTTTCGCGAGGACGCTATCAACTGCGGCCCCGACGGCTGGTCGATCACCGAGCACCTCGTTCGCCTTGACTACGTGACCCGACGCATCCCGCGATTCTGGTCCGCAACGCGACTTGACCACGGCACAGGCGATCCTCGACGGCGTGCCCGTTCGGCGCCAACAACCCACGCTGAACGCGACGTGGCGAACCCCTCCACCACGCACCCTCAGCTACCCGCCCTATCTCCCCCGCTGCGTCACCGCTCTCAACATCCGCATCTCCGTCCTCAGCACCTCCAACGCCCCCACCAAATCGGTCGGCCCGTCCTCCGCGTCGTCCTCGTCTCCGAGGCCCGCGTCCTTGTAGGCCTCCAGTCGCGCGCGCACGAGGTCTCGGATCGCCTCTGCGTTGTCCACGCCGCGGAAGTGCGCGACGTGCATGTCGACCAGCCCCGTGCCCTGCTTCTGGCCGCCGGACCCACCGCCCGCGGTTCGCACCAGGACGTCCTGCACGCCGAAGAGCCTTTGAATCGGGCCTTGCTGGATCGAGATTTCCTGGATGTTCGCGAAGGTGAGTGTCATCTCGCGGAGCATCACCACGCCCTCGCGGATGCGGAGGCTTCGGTCGGTGACCATGTACCAGCGCAGCTCGTAGTCGAGGCGGAGCGTCGCGTAGCGGAACGCCGTGAGGAGCGCGAACGCGATCAGCAACAACAGGCCGAACGTCGTCATCGCGATCGACGGGAGGCCGGACTCGTTCTGTCCGATGAAGATCAACGTCCCCGACGCGCCGAAGAAGAGCGGCGCCGCGATCAGCGTGCCGATCAGCCAGACGATGCGCCGGTAGTCGAACCAACGGCGCGCCGCGCGGAAGACCTCGAGCTTGTCACCCGTCGGGGGCTCGGGCTCCGGCGGGACGCGCAGCAGGCGGACGACGACACCCTTGAACCCCTCATACATCGCGCGCCACCGCCTCTCGCACCGCGCGGACGTCGGCGGCGATGTCGCGGAGGATCGAGACGGCGCTGTCGCCGGCCGCCGCGCCTGCCTTCGGGCCCACCCCGCGCATGCGCGCATAGAGGAAGTCGCGGATCGCCTCGTACTCTTGCAGCCCCTCGATCGCGACCTCGGCGGCCGCGCTGCCCGACGCCGTCTGCACCTGCACATCCGCCAACCCCAACCAGCGCTGCAGGATCCCGGACGTGAGGTGGATGTCCTGGATGCGCGCGTACGTCACGTTGACCTCGCGGCGGAACAGGATGCCCCAACGCATGCTGATGCCCTGCGCGTCGAAGCGATAACGCAGCGTCGAGTATCGGAAGAACAGCACCGGCAGCGCGACGAAGATCCCCGGGCCACTCAGCAGGCTCCGGAAGAAGTACAGCTTCATCAGGTTGGGGTGGGGGCGCTCGATCGCGAAGATCTGGGACTCGTCCACGGCGCGCAGCCTACCTTTTCTTCGATATGTCCGCGCGCCTCCCCCGTTCTCGGTCGCGATGATTCCCGCTGCGCTCCTCCTCGCTCTCTCGCTCCAGACCTCCTCGGGGTTCGTCGTGCTCGACGCGGAAGAAGGCACCCGCGTCTTCCTCGGCAAACGACTCCTCGGCACCGTCCCGCTCGGGCGCACGCGCGTGCCCGCCGGAGACCTCGAGCTCACCCTCGAACGCGACGGAGCGCGACGCGTGATCGAAGTGCGCGTCGAACCGAACGCGACGCGCTACCTCAGGATCGGGCCGAAGCGCGCCGGGTACGAAGGGCAGCGCGCGATGACGAAGGCGGGGTACTGCCGTCGCAACCCGCACGTCGTCGGCGCGAGCGACATGTTCGATCGCTTGGAGTTCGACCGCGTCGCGCGGCGCTTGCAGCGGGCGATCGAAGCGCCGTCGAACTGCCCGGCGGACGTCGTGCGGATCTACGAACTGAAGGGCTACGTCGACGCGATCAACGGTGAGCGCGAACGCGCGAAGCGCGCGCTGGAGATCGTGCGTGTGTTGGATCCGGAGTTCGCGCTGGCGCCGGACGCGCCGCGGAAGATCGTCGAGATCTGGGAGGCGGCGCCGAAGGAATCGAAGCTCCTACTGCGCGTCGCGCCGCCGGTCGTGAAGGATGGGTGGATCCGCATCGAAGGGTCGACCGAGGACACACTCGTGCTCGGAGATCACATCCGCGTGTTCCTCTGGGTCGCGGACGGGGGCGCGCCGATCACGAGGCGCGCGGAGCTGACGCCGGATGGGCGGTTCGCGACCGCGGTGCCGGCCGCCGCGGGGGGCGGGGCGATCGACGTGGTGTTGGCGGATCGCTGGGGCGGCGCCTTGCGAACGCATCGCGCGCGATGACGACGGGAAGAAGGCTCCCCTGAACGAGCCCGAGCCCGAGCCCGAGCCCGGGAAGGGGGCGACGGGCAATGCCGCTCATTTGGGCGACAACGGCTGACGAATCTCGTCGCTGTCGAACGCGGAGGTCCCGCAAGGGAGCCGCCCAGGCGACCGCGCAGCAATCCGCAGGCGACCATAACGGTCGTCCGCTTCGCGCACGACCTTGGCACAGGCCTCGGACCCGTCGCGTTCGCGACCGGCCTCGGCCAAGAGCGAAGGTCACCAGGCGAGACTCTCGCCGTTAAGTGACCGGTACTGGCGCTACGGGCGGCCGAGGGCTGGCCTAAAGCGAAGTCGACGTCGTATGACGAGCCCGCATGTCTGGGCCAGTCGACGAGCAGGAGATCCTCCGGGTCATCCGAGAGCGCGTCGAAGACGAAAATTTCCTCGCATCCCGCCACGCGGTCACAGAGATGGGCGACGAGCAGATCGCACTCGCCGAAGTGAAGGAAGTGCTGCGTAGCCCCCAGTCGGCGGTCCTCGAGAACTACCCGACGCACCGTCGTGGCGCCTGCTGTCTCGTCGGTGGCAAGACAGAGTCCGAACGGCACCTTCACGTCGTGTGTACAACCGACGCCGAGCCTCTTATCATCATCACGGTATACGTTCCGTTGCCTCCGAAGTGGGTGACGCCGACGCAACGAGGTCCGAGATGAAGTGCTCGAACAACGACTGTCCGGGAGGCTACGACCGCAAGTTCGTGACGCACACCGTCCGACCGGGCGGTGAGCTGATCATCATCGACGACGTCCCGGCGCTCGTCTGCGACACCTGCGGCGACGTGCTCTTCGAGCCGGCCACAATCGAACAGATCGAACACGTACTTCAGGATCGAGGTCGGGAACCGGTCGCCACGGCTCCGGTGTTCCACCTTCGACAGGCAGGCTGATTCGTTCGCCCCTATCGGGCTCGGGCTCGTTTACGGGAGCCTGCGGACTTCGTCCTTGGCTTGTAGCACCCAGGTCCCACCCACCTGAGGCACCCACCCCTCGACCGGCCAATCCATGAACCCCCGTTCAATCTCCCCCCGCACGCCCAACCCACCGCGATCTCCACCGCTTACGCCGAATCCCCGCGGCACCGCGACCCCCGCGATCCCCCGCACCCGCACCTGAGGAACGACTCTTGCGACCGAGCAATGCGTGGGCATGGGACGCGTACCGGTCACCCTCGGCGGCTTCGCGGTGCTCACCTGCTTCGCGCTCCCCGCCAACGCGTTCGCGCCGACCCCACGCCCCTGGCCCACCACGCCCGAGCGCTTCCTGCGCACCGTCTCCGATCACCCGTCGCCGATCGTCGCCGACGTGATCGCCGCGCGCGGCTACGACGTCTACAGCTACCGCCCCGACGGCACCGTCGCGTTCGTCTTCGGCGCGCCGAAGACCGCGCCGACGAACCTCGCGCCCGACGGCGCGAACGAGATCGCGCTCGGGCTCGTGCGGCAGATGGCGCCGTCGCTCGGCGTGAAGGCCGAAGATCTCTACGTCCGCGACACGCGCCCGCTCGAGGGCTGGACCAACGTCGCGATCGGGCAGCGCATCGAAGGCGTCGACGTCCCGCAGGGCTTCGTCATGGTCACCTTCCGCGAAGGCCAACTCGCCGCGCTCCGCAACGAGCTCGTGCGTTACGAAGGCACGCTCGCGCCGAAGCTCGCGGCGAGCGCCGCCACGAACGTCGCCGTCGAACAGGCGACCCGCTTCGCCGCCGACAGCCGACTCGTCGACACCGCCCTCGAGATCTGGACCGCCGGCGACCGCCCCGAAGACGCGCGCCTCGCGTACGCCGTACGGACCCGCTCCGAGGCGCCGATCAGCCGCTTCACCTTCCACGTCGACGCCGAAGACGGCGCCGTCCTCGCCGTCGACGACGAGGTGCGCTTCGCCGAAGGCGAGGGCCGCGTGCGGCTCGTCGTCGACTCGATCAATTCGAGCGGCCCGCAGGAAGCGCACACCGCGCTGTTCCTCGACCTCGACAACACCGCCACCGACAGCGACGGCGCCGGCCTGAACAACGGCCGCGTCACCGCCAGCTACGAAGGCCCGTTCGTCCGCATCCGCGATTCGAGCGGCACGCCGGTCGAGCGCTTCGACGTCGATCTTTCGGGGCCGTACTCCGTCGTCGACGTGTCACCGCAGCTGCTCTCGCAGGCCGACCCGTTCGTCCACCTCAACCGCGTGAAGCTCTACGCCGCGCAGATCACGCCGACGCTCGGCTGGCTCGGGCGCACGCTCACCTCGAACGTCAACATCAACGACAACTGCAACGCGTTCTGGGACGGCCAGACCGTGAACTTCTTCCGCAGCGGCGGCGGCTGCAACAACACCGGTCGCATCACGTCGATCATCATCCACGAGTTCGGTCACGGCTATCACGGCAACCTCACCGGTCGCGTCGTCGGCTCGATCGGCGAAGGCTCCGGTGACTTCCTCGCTGGCACCATCCTCGACGACCCGATCGTCGGGCGCGGCTTCGCGACGAACGGGAGCGGCATCCGCCGCATGGACCAACCGCACCGCTACCCGGACGACTACACCGGCGAGGTCCACGAGGACGGACGCATCTGGGCCACCGCGCTGTGGGAGCTCCGCCAAGTCCTCATCGCGAAGCACGGCGCGTGGGCCGGACAGATGGCCGTCGATCGCGCGTTCGTCCTCGCGCTCACCGAAGGCCCCGGCCTCTCGAC
>JAUHYN010000587.1 GCA_030426505.1 bacterium
CCGTTCATCACGAAGCACAACCGCGCGGGGAAGGGCCTCGGCGTCCACCTCTTCCGCTCGGTGGAGGCGCTCGAGACCTACCTCGACGGACCGACGTTCGAGGCGCCGGTCGACGGCATCACGCTCATCCAGCAGTACGTCGAGGCGCCGGAGCCGTTCATCACGCGCGTGGAGTTCGTGGGTCAGGAGTTCTTGTACGCGGTGCGGGTCGACACGTCGGACGGCTTCGAGCTGTGCCCGGCGGACGCCTGCACGATCGCGGACCTCAACTGCCCGGCCACGCCCGAGGCGGCGGCGGCGGCGGCGGCGAAGCGGCCGAAGTTCGAGATCATCGAGGACTTCGACAGCCCGCTGATCGCGAAGTACCTCGAGGTGATGCGCGCGAACGACTTCGCGATCGCGGCGTTCGAGTTCATCGTGGACCGCGACGGCGTCGCGTACACCTACGACATCAACCAGAACACGAACTACAACTCGGCGGCCGAGGCGGTCGCCGACAAGTTCGGGATGCGGACGATCGCCGAGTACCTCGGCCGCGAGCTCCGCGCGGCGTACGGCGCGAAGACCGCTGCGGCGTAGTCGTCGCCCGTCGCGCCTGGCATAGTCCGCCGGTGGCGCGCGCCCTGAAGATCCTCCTCGTCGCGTGGGCGACCGTGGGCTGCCTCGAAGGGCGCGACCTCGGTCCGCCCACGGGCACCCGAATCTACGACGGTGGCCCCGCGGGGCGGGACGGCGGCGTCGCGGTCGCGACGGACGGCGGCCCGGGCGTCGACGGCGGCGTCGTGGACGCCGGCTCGCGGGACGGCGGTGCGCGCGACGGAGGTGGTGGGGCGCGTGACAGCGGGCCGCGCGACGGAGGCCCGTCCGGCGGCGGCGCGTGCCCGGACTACCTCGCCTTCGATCGCGTCGGGCGGGAGTGGACGATGCGCTCCACCGTCGCGGGCGAGCAGACGGGCGTGATGACGACGACGACCCAGTCGCTCGTCCTCCTCGCCGACCGCGGCGATCACTACGAGGTCGTGATCGAGAGTCAGATCGGACAGACCACCGCGTCGTCCACGATCATCACCGACGCCACGTACACGTATCGCTGTGACGCCGGCGGCGCCTGGCTCGAACACCTCACGCAGAACAGCCAGGGCACCGCAGGCGATCAGCCGTTCAGCAGCACGAACACGACGACCTACTCGCCGGCGCTCCTCGTCGCGCCTGCGAACGTGCAGGTCGGCGCGAGCTTCTCGACGGTGTCGTCGGTGCGCTCGATGGGCCTCAGCAACGGGACGCCGTACGACTCGACGACCGAGATCACGCACGGCGGGACGTTCGAGACCGTCGGGACGGTGACCGTGCCGGCCGGGACGTTCAGTGACACCGTCCGCATTCGGCACGCCGCGGATCGCGCCGCGGACTACGCGCGGGGCGTCGGGTTCCTCACCGACGGGTACACGGAGCTGCGCACGTACCGTTGAGCTTTCAGCGACCAGCGGCAGCCGACAGCTCCTCGGTGCGACGCTCCCGCGTGTGGTGCGCTCGGGAGATCTTGCTGCGGACTGGAAGCTATTGGCTGCAGGCTCCGCGAGCGGTTCAGACCGCGGGGATGAGCACGCCGAGCAGGACGTCGCTCGCCTTGCGGACGTCCAGGACCTCGTCCTTCGCGATGCGCTCCGCGAGCGCGCGCAGCTCTTCGGTCGACTGATCGAACTCGGGGCTGTCGGCGGTGTCCTGCAGGAGCGTGGCGAGCGTGAAGCACGCCGTCTCGCGCACGATTGGATCGCGGGACTCGAGGTGCTTCGCGATGAGGTTCTTCAGCGCGAGCATGCGCCGCTCGCCGATCAGGTGGAGCGTGCAGACGACGACCCAGGGGTGCGTGTCCTTGAGCAGCCGCGCGAGCCAGGTGTTCGCGTCCGCGCGCTCGAGCTCGAACAGCTCGTGTCCGGCCTTCAGCTTCTCTTCGAACGTGTGGTCCTCGAGGAGCGGGAGTAACAGGCGCGTCTCTTCCTTGGTGAGGAGGTTGTCGACGACTTCGATCGCGTTGGCGCGGACCGCTTTGTTCTCGGCGTCGAGGTTCGTGTAGACGAGCTGGATCGTGCGCGACGGGTAGCGGATCTCGAGCAGGCGGAAGGCGAGCCCGAGCTTGTGCTGGTGGCGGACGAACAGCGCCTCCGGGAGGAGGTGGTCGTCGGGGAGGCCGAGGTCCGCGATGATCGCGAGGGCCTGGTAGGCGTCGCGGATCTCCGTCTCGATCGCCTTGTCGAGGACCTCATCGAGCACCCGCACGCCGGGGGAGCGCTCGCGGATCCGAGCGGCGGCGCGCGCGATGTTGGCGCGGAGCTCGGCGTCGGGCGTGTCGAGGTTCTCGAGGAGCTTCGTCACGGCCTCCTGCTCGCCGATGCGGCCGAGGACCTTCGGGACGAGGCGGCGGATCAGGATGTCTTCGCGCTTGTTGCCGATGACCTTGAACAGCGTGCGCTCGACGTCGGTGCCGTAGCCGATCAGCGCGCGCACCGCGGCGGTGTTCGTGTGGCGGTCCGCGAGTTTATAGATCAGCGAGGGGACCAGCTCGCGGCTCTTCATCGAGCCGGCCGCCTCGACTGCCGCGAGGCGCACGCGCGGGTTCTCGTCCTGGAGGAGCTCGAGCACCGGCTGGAAGAAGTTCTTCACCTTGATCGCGCCGAGCACGCGCGCGCCCTGCAGGCGGTCCTCCGGCTCGTCGCTGGAGAGGAAGTGTTTGAGGGTCTCGGCCGCGGTGAGGATGCCGTCGAGGCCGCCGTGGAGGATCAGCGCCGCGACCGCCGCCGCGCGGACCTCGGGGCTCGGGTCGCTGAGGAATGGGCTCGCCGCGCGGATCGCGCGCTCGCGGCCGATCGCACAGAACGCCCCGATCGCCGCCGCGCGCACTTCGGGGTGTTCGTCCGCGAGCAAGGGGTGGATCGCGCTCGCGCCCTCCACGCGCCCGGAGTTGCCGATCTCCTGGACCGCCGCGATGCGGACCTCCTGTGACGGGTGCTCGAGGAGCGCCGAGAGCTCTTCGAAGAAGTCGGCGTCGATCGACGGGAGCAGCTCGAGCGCGTGCAGGACGTGTTGCTCTTGATCGGACAGGAGCCGGGTCTTGAGGGTCTTGAGGGTCGCGTCGTCGACGACCGGCGACCACGAGTCGCCGAGGTCGAGGCGCCGCGCGTGCAGCGTCTCGATCAACGACTTCACGTACTCGCCGCGGATGCTGAAGACGAGGAGGATCCAGCCGCCGAGCAGCACGATGTCCGCGAACGCGAGGTTCGCGACGAGCTGCTCCGACGTGAACACGCGCCCGAGCAGGTAGATGACGAGCCCCGACGCGCCGATCGAGGCGGGCTTGAGGATGCCGTCGATGAACGCCTTCGCGCGCCCGCGGTTGTGCGAGGGCACGGGGACGTACAGCAGCTGCATCGTCGCGTCGTTCACCGTGTAGCGGAAGATGTTCTCTGCGCCCTTCGCGATGGTCACCGCCGCGAGCATCGGGAGCAGCGGCACGAACAACATCGAGCCCGCGCCGGAGAGGATCGCGACGGGGAGGACCAGCAGCGAGATCACGATCCCGGAGCGCTCGAGGAGGCGACCGGTCACGAAGAACTGCATCAGGCTCGAGATGATCCCGGTGAATCCGTAGAAGTAGCCGAAGAACGACGCGAGCTCGCCTTCCCCGGAGAGCTGCATCTTCGCGACGACCTTGAACTGGTAGTCGATGACCGTGACCGTCAGGAAGGTCAGCACCACGATGCCCGCGATGAGCTTCAGGTGCTTGCTGTGGAAGACGGTCCCGGACTCGCGCTGGATCTTGAGGGAGCGCTTGCGCGGCGCCTTCACGGCGGCTTCGAGATCCCGGTGCGCGCGCTTGCCGATCGCCCGCACGGCGAACGTGCAGAGGAAGAACAGCGTGCCGGTGATGAGGAGGAGGTTCGCGCTCCCGATGATCGGCGCGATCGCGCCGATGCCGAAGCCGCAGATGATGTTCGACAGCACGCCGCCCGCGCCGATGAAGCCGAAGAGCCGCTTGCCTTGGCGCCCGCTGAAGATGTCGCTCGCGAACGTCCAGAACTGGATGATCGCGATCGCGCCGAGGATCTCCACGAGCACGTACAGCACGCCGTAGAGCCACTCGTCCGCGACGTGGAACGTGATCAGGCCCCAGAACACGAACGTGACGGTGCCGAACAGCGTGAGCGTGGAGGCGATCAGGCGGTCGCGCCGGTACTTGTCCGCGACGCGGCTGTAGCCGTACGCCGCCATCGCCACGGCGACCGCGGTCGCCATGTACATGAGCGGGAGCTTCGACAGCTCGACGCGGTGCAGGAACAGCGTGTCGCGGACGGTGCGACCGATGATGAACGTCGAGACGACGCCCATCAGGTAGAAGAACATCAAGAAGGTGGGGCGCGCTTCACCGGGGCGAATTCGGAAGGCCGAATCGAGCAGCCCATCGACGTTGACGCGCGCCATGTGAGGGGAGGGAGCTTACCGCGAGGCCGCGCGGGGGGACAGCCGCCCCCCGGGGAGGCGACCTTACAGCTTCGTCTCGGCGACGGTCTTGGAGACGCTCTCGGCGCTCGTCGCGATCGCGGCCTTCTCGTCCGCGGTCAGCTCGAACTCGAGGACCTTCTCCACGCCGCCCGCGCCGACGAGGCACGGCACACCGAAGTACATGTCCTTGATGCCGAACTCGCCCTCGAGCCACGTGCAGCAGGGGAGCACGCGCTTCTGATCGCGCAGATACGCCTCCGCCATCTCGATCGCGGCGGCGGCCGGCGCGAAGTACGCCGAGCCGGTCTTGTACAGACCGACGAGCTCCGCGCCGCCCTTGCGGCAGCGGGTCTCGATCTCCGCGAGCCGCTCCGCCGGGATCAGCTCCGTCACCGGGACGCCACCGACCGTGCAGAGGCGGGTGATCGGGACCATGTCGTCACCGTGGCCGCCGAGGACGAACGCCGTGACGTCCTTCATCGACACGCCGAGCTCCATCGCGATGAACGACTTGAAGCGCGCGGTGTCGAGGATGCCGGACATACCGACGATCTTCTGCTTGGTGCCGCCGGTGATCTGCTTGAGCGCGTAGACCATCGCGTCGAGCGGGTTCGCGATGTTGATCATGAACGCGTCCGGGCAGACGCGCTTCAGGTTGGTCGCGACGTCCGTCATGATCTTGAGGTTCGTGCCGAGGAGATCCTCGCGCGACATCCCTGGCTTCCGCGGGATGCCGGCGGTGATGATGATGACGTCGGCGCCCTCGAGGTCGTCGTAGTTCGACGTGCCGGTGAGGATCGAATCGAAGCGCTCCACCGTCGACATCTGCTGCATGTCGAGGGCCTTGCCCTTCGCCATGCCCTCCGCCGCCGGGATGTCGAACAGGTAGACGTCGCCGAGCTCCTTCTGCGCGGCGAGGAGCGCGAGGTTGCCACCGATCTGTCCGGCGCCAACGAGTCCAATCTTGGGTCGGGCCATTTCTCTCTTCTCTCGTGTCTTTCTCGCGCGGGGACGCCCGCGCGGATGTTTTTCGTGAGCTACCAGGTCGCCTGCGAGGCGGTGCGCCGCATGGCCTGGCCGCCGGGCTCATCTAGCTGCATCCGGTAGCTGGTCAGCAGGTGTTGCTGGGCCCGCTCAAACTGCTGATCAGCCATGGCGTAGCGGCCCGCGTTGCGATGGAG
>JAUHYN010000588.1 GCA_030426505.1 bacterium
CCAACAGCGCGCGGGCGCGATCGAACTCACCGAGGCGGGCGAGGGCGATGCCTCGCAGCGCGAGCGCCGGTGCGTCCTCGCGGAGCGAAACGCGCTCGAGCGCGCCGAGCACGTCACCCGCAGCGAGGCGTCGTGCGGCGCCTTGGATCACGGCGTCCATGGGTTCCTCTCGAGCGTCGATCGCGATCGCGTCACCGTTGTAACTCCCGCGCGTCGCCGGCCATGCACTAGCGTCGCGGGCATGAACACGAAACACAACGAAGCGACTTCACGAGCCGAGTGGAACGAGGCGCGCATCGCGCTCCTCGAAAAGGAAAAGCGCTACATGCGCGAAGGCGACGCGCTCGCCGCCGAGCGCAGGGCGCTGCCCTGGCTCAGGCTCGAGCGTGACTACCGGTTCGAGACGAGGACCGGCGAGAAGACGCTCGCGGAGCTCTTCGACGGTCGCAGCCAACTCTTGGTTTACCACTTCATGTTCGCTCCGGAGTGGGAGGTCGGCTGCAAGAGCTGTTCGTTCTGGGCCGACCACTTCGCCGCGTCGGTGCCCCACCTCGCGGCGCGCGACGTCACGCTCCTCGCCGTGTCGCGCGCGCCGCTCGCGAAGTTGGTGCCGTTCGCCGAGCGCCTCGGTTGGACGCACGAGTGGGTGTCCTCCGCGGGCAGCGAATTCAACTTCGACTTCGGCGTGTCCTTCCGGCCGGAGCAGGTCGCCAAGGGAGAAGCGACCTACAACTACGCGCCGCTCGAAGGGAGCGGCCCCGAGCGGCCAGGGATCAGCGCCTTCTACAAGGACGCGTCCGGCGCGGTGTTCCACACGTACTCGACGTTCTCGCGCGGCGTGGAGTTCGTGAACGGCACGTACCGATTCCTCGACCTCGCGCCGATGGGTCGCGACGAAGATTCGCTCGAATATACTCAGGCGTGGGTTCGCCTCCGGGACGAGTACGGTGCGTAGTCCGCGGTGTCACGGTCGCCGCGCGGGCGCTTCGTCGGCGGTCGCGCTCGGATCGGGCGCGCTCGCTCTGCTCGCTCCCAAGTGTCCCGCGTGCGTGGCGCTCTGGTTGTCGGGGCTCGGCCTCGGCGCCGGGATCGTCGGCGCCGTCGCGCCGTTCCTGCGGACGGCGGCGGTCGTGGGCGTAATCGGGGGCCTCGTGGTCGCGCTGGGGTACTTGGTCGCAGGGAAGGCCGATGTGATACGCCCTCCCCGTGAGGATCGGTGAGGCCGCTGCACAGACCAACCTGACGGTGAAGGCGATCCGCCACTACGAGGCGGTCGGCCTCCTCGGCGAGGTCGATCGCTCGGGCGCCTACCGCGATCTCACCGACGCCGACGTGAATCGGCTCCGCTTGATCGCCCACTGCCGCGACCTCGGCTTCAGCCTCCCGGAGATCCGGGAGGTGGTGTCGCTGGTCTCGGAGGCCGCGCCCGCGTGCCCGGACGCCGAGGCCATGCTGGAGGTCGTGCGCCGGCGTCAGGCGCGCGTGGAGGCCGAACTCTCGGACCTCCTCCGTCGTCGGGATCGCCTCGCGGAGCAGGCCGCGTATCTCGAGCGTCGCGCAGCGTCTTGACCCTCCCCTAGGGGGAGGCCGCAGCCTCCGGCTCGGAGGTGATGAATGGACCACATCAGTGTTCCGGTGCGTGACGTCGCGCGGACGCGCGCGTTCTACGAAGCGGTGTTGACGCCGCTGGGCTGGCGGGCGACCGGCTACCGCGCCGACGTCTACGCGGCGTTCAAGAAGCCGGGATCCGCGGCGCTGTATTTTCATCGCGCAAAGGTGTGCGGCGCGGTTCACCTGGCGTTCCGGGCCGAGTCGGAGGCGGCGGTCGGCGCGTTCCACGCCGCGGGGCTCGCCGCCGGGGGCACGGAAAACGGAGCGCCCGGGCCGCGCCCCGACTACGGCGAGGCGTACTTCGCGGCGTTCGTCCTCGACCCGGACGGACACAACGTCGAGGCCGTCCTCGGGGGCGTGGGCGGATAGGCGATGACGAGCGCCATCACGTCCCGGGCCTCAGAATAAAATCCGACGCGATGGAATTAATCTCCTCGAGTGGGACACAACAACACGTACCTCGGCATCTTCCTGACCCTCGCGGCCGCCTGCGGGGAGGCGGACTCGGAGCCGTTCCTCCGAGCGGACGGCGGTGACGCCTCGCGCGACGGCGCCGTGGCGTCACCGCGCGACGCAGGCCCGCCCGAACGCGACGCCGGCGCCGCGCCTCGCGACGGCGGCGCCCCCCGCGACGCGGGCGAAGGCGTGTCCGACCCCTTCGATCCCGCCTCGGCGGCCGAGGCGATGGCGCGGGCGTTCTGCGCGCACCGCGCGCGGTGTTCGCCGTCGTTCAACGCGTACCTTCGACACGACGAAGCGGCGTGTACCGCCCAGGCCTCCCTGACCACTCGACCGCTGACCACGCTCTACGCACAGATGATCGAGGCGGAGCGCCTCCGGTTCGACCGCGTCGAGTTCGACGCCTGCATCGACGCGTACGCGACAGTGGACTGCGTCGAGGACTCGCCGCCCACGTGCTACGCGGCGTTCGTGGGGCAGCGGGCGACCGGTGAGTCCTGCGCGTACGCCCAAGAGTGCGCCGACGGGTGGTGCAGCGCTTCGTTCGGCACGTGCGGACAGTGCGAGCGCGCGGCCGTCGTGGGTGAGTCGTGCCGCTTCAGCCTCTGTCGCGACGACCTCCTCTGCGTGCGCGCGGGCAACGACAACGTGTGCGTCGAAGCCACCGCCCAGGTCGGCGAGCCGTGCGGCACGACCGTGTCCGGGCTCTGCGCCGGTCGCCTCGACTGCGTGGGACCGAGCGGGTCGCGCGTCTGCGTGGTGCCCGGTGAGTTGGGCGATGCGTGCGATCTCACGCGCACGACGATCGCCGACTGCGACGCCCCGCGAGGCCTCACCTGTCTCGACGGGACGTGCGAAGCGATCGCGTGGGGCGGCGTGGGCGAGAGCTGCGTCGAACCCGCGATGTGCGACAGCACGGCGGCCTGCAACGGATCGACGATGCGCTGTGTCGAGCCGCCTGGACTCGGTGAGCCCTGCGACGGCGTCTGTCAGCCGGGCCTGTATTGCCGCGCGGGCGACACGTGTCGTCCGCTCCTCCCGCGAGGATCGACCTGCGCGAGTGACGACGACTGTGAGCTCGGCCTGTGGTGTGTCTCGGGGACGTGCGATGAGCTCGTCTATCCCGCTTGCCGCTGACCGAGCGCGGTCAGAGGACGACCTTCACGATCCGTTGGTTGAGGCTGTCCATCACGTACAGCGAGCCGGTCGCATCGAACGCGATCCCGAACGCGCGACCGAGGCGTGACTCGCGGGCGGGGAGGCCGTCTTCGTCGATACCGAGTGTGCCCGTGCCGGCCACGGTGCGGATCGTCCCGTCCTCGAGATCGATCGCGCGCACCGCGCCGTTGTCCGTGTCCGCGAAGTACAGTTCGCCGCGTGGCCCGTACTCCATGTCGCGTGGGCCGCGGAGCTCCGCGTCGATGGCGGGGCCTCCGTCGCCCGAGAAGCCGGGCGTGCCCGTCCCGGCGAACGCCTCGATGATGCCCGTCGACAGATCGATGCGGCGGATCCGGTGCGCTTCGGTGTCGGCGACGTAGAGCGAGCCGTCGAGGTAGAGGAGGTTGCCGCTCGGGTTCGGGCTCGACGAGTCGGCCCACGACAGCGTCGCGGCGTCGGCGGGGCCGCCGTCGCCGGTCGATCCGTACTCGCCGGTCCCGGCGAACGTGCTGATCGTCCCGTCCAGATCGATCATGCGGATGCGTTCGTTCTGTTGGTCGGCCACGAAGAGGCGGCCGCCCGGCCCGTACACGAGATCGTTGGGGCGCGCGAAGCGCGCGTCGGCCGCCTTCCCGCCGTCGCCCTCGAAGCCGACCTCACCGCCGGCGAGAATCGAGACGACGCCGCTCGGATCGATCGCGAGGATCTTGTAGTTGTGCCACGCCGCGAGGAGGACGGTGCCGTCGTCTTCCAACAACATCGCGGTGGGGTGGGTGAGCTGCCAGTCGTTCCCGTCGGCGCCGCCGGGCGGGATGCCGCCGAGCGGTCCGTCTCCCGGGAACACCGGGTCCGTCCAACCCACGACGGTCTCCACCACGCCGTCGGTCGTGACGCGCCGGACGAGGTGGTTGTTGAGGTCGGTGTAGAGGGCGTCGCCGTCCGGGAGGAACACGAGATCCTGCACCTCGTTGACCTGCGTCTCCCAGCGCATCTTGCCTTCGCCGTTGAAACCCGCCTCGCCGGGGAGGCCGAGCCAGGTACACATCGCGCCGTACGGGGTGTCCGCGCAGGGGTCGTCCTCACCGCCGCACGCGGAGAGGGAGACGCAAGACGCGGCAATCAGAGCGAATTCGAGCCGCACAGCCCCCAGCGTACCAGGTCGAAAAAGAATGTGCCCCCGAAGCCCATTGGCGGGTTCAATGGGTGGAGCATGACCCGCCTCCTCGCCCTCATTCCCTTGCTCGCGCTCGCGGCCTGCTCCGGCAGCGGCGACGACGACGACGACGTCGGCCCCGCCGAGTGGAAGCTGATCGACTCCGAGATCCCCGCCGCGCTCCTCTCGGTGTGGGGGACCGGCCCCGACGACGTGTGGTCCGTCGGCGGCGACATGCGCGACGGGAGCGGTCCGCTCGTCGTCCACTACGACGGCGCGGCCTGGACGCGCGTCCCCACCGGCGAGACGAGCGGTGACCTGTGGTGGGTGTACGGCTTCGAGGGCGGCCCGGTGTTCGCGGGCGGCAGCGGCGGACGGATCCTGAAGTACGAGAACGGCGCGTTCAGCCCGATGCAGACGCCCTCCACCGCGACCGTGTTCGGGATCTGGGGCGCGAACGCGACGGACCTCTGGGCGGTCGGCGGCGAGTTCGGCGCGCGCGGCGGGTTCGCTTGGCGCAACGACGGCTCCGACGCGTGGACCGCCGAGCCGACACTCCCGGTCGACACGTCGAGCGCGGCGGTGTGGAAGGTCTTCGGGACGAGCGCCGACGACGTGTGGTTCGTCGGCAGCGGCGCGGTTTCTTTTCAGTGGAACGGAACGGCGCTGTCGGCCGGCGACACGGGCTCCGGCGGATCGCTGTTCACGGTCCACGGGCGCGGCGAGCGCTACGCGGCGGTCGGCGGGCTCGCGAGCGGCGTGATCGTCGAGTACGACGGGTCGAGCTGGAGCGACGTCTCGCCGCCGTCGGCGCTCAGCGGTCTGTCGGGCGTCGTCCTGTCGGGCGACGAGGGCGGCTACGCGGTCGGGCAGTTCGGGTCGGTGTTCACGCGCGACGCGGACGGTTGGGACGAAGAGGTCCAGATCCTGACCGGAGAGAACCTACACGCGGTATGGATGGACGACGCGGGCGGTGTCTGGTCCGTCGGCGGGCGCACGAGCGCGCTGCCACTGGTGAACGGCGTGATGATCTACAAAGGGACGGACGACGTACCCACGGGAGGTTTACGATGAATTGGTGTGGACGCGTGCTCGCGATCGGGTGCCTCGCGCTGGGCGCCTGTAGCGGCGGTGACGACGACGACACGGTGGCCCCGGTCGACGCTTGCCTCGATCAGTCCGCGGGGACGGCCTGTACTTGGGCTGGGCTCAAGGGCTTCGAAGGCTTCAACGGCGACGGTAAGCCGCGCTGGCAGACGCAGTTCAACCAGGTGCAGGACCTGTTGTT
>JAUHYN010000589.1 GCA_030426505.1 bacterium
GCTGCTGCTACGCGTCATGCGACGCCGCGGCGCCTCCGCGAGCGAGGCGAACGACCTCGTGCAACAGACCTTCCTCCAGCTCCACCGCGCGCGCCTCGACTTCAAGCGCGACGCTCGTGTGCGGCCCTACCTCATGACCATCGCGCTCAACGTCCACCGCGGCGCGCTGCGTCGGCGGGGCCGCCACCCCGAAGAGGCGCTGCACGTGGAGGAGCCCGTGGAGATCGCGGACCCGCGCGAGGTCCGGGACGGCGTCGAGGTCGAGGAGGAGGCCGCGCGCGTCCGCGAGGCGCTACGCGAGCTCCCGGAGAGCCAGCGCCGCGTCATCGAGCTGCACTGGTTCGACGAGCTCCCGTTCAAAGACATCGCGAACATCGTCGGCGCGAGCCTCTCGGCCGTGAAGGTCCGCGCGTTCCGCGGATACGGGCGGCTGCGCTCTTCGCTCGACGACTCTCAGGAGGCCCCATGAACGACGAGCTCGACACCGCCGCGGCGTTCGCGCGCCTGACGGATCGGATCGCCGAGGAGCGGACCCTCGAGGGTTGGCTCGTGAGTCGGCCGACGTGGTTGCGGCGCCTCGTCGCCGGACTCACGGTCGTGGCCGCCACGCTGTTCGGCGTGGTGTTCCTGCAGCGGCCCGACCTCGACGCGTACCCGGTGACGCGGATGCTCCTCTCGATCGGGCTCCTCGCCGCGCTGTTGCTCTTCAGCCTCGGGACGAGCCTGCGGCCGCTCCACGAGAAGGCGCTCCCGCCGTGGTCGGTCGCCGCGACGGTGGTCGCGATCGTGTTGTTGTCGTTCGGACTCGCGATCACGCCCACGCACTACGCGCCGGATCCCGCGCACCTCCCCGAGGGCCCCGAGTGGGTCCACGCGGTCCGGTGCCTGTACTTCGGCGCGCTGGTCGGGCTGCCGGTCTACGTGGTCGGGCGGCTGCTCGATCGCACCCGCGACTCGAGCCGCGCCCTCCTCGCCGCCGGCGCCGCGGGGCTCACGGGTCAACTCGTGTTGCTCTTGCACTGCCCGATCGGCGAGCCGGGACACCTCGTCAGCGGACACGCGTCGGTGGTGGCGTTGTTCTTCGTCCTGGTCTGGGCGGTGGTGCGCATCGAGCGGCGCATGCGGAGGCGGAGCTCGCCTTCAGGCCTCGACTAAGAGCCTGCAGCAAATAGCCTCCAGTCCGCAGCAAGATCTTTCGAGCGCATCAGGCGCTGAAGCGTCGCGCCGAGGAACTGCCGGCTGCCCGCTGGTCGCTGAGAACTAGCACTTAGCTCAGGCGCGCGACCGCGCCTTCACAGCACAGCCTCGGACCGACCTGCGTCCCCGCAGCTCGGCCTCGGCTAGCACTTAGCTCAGGCGCGCGACCGCGCCTTCACAGCACAGCCTCGGACCGACCTGCGTCCCCGCAGCTCGGCCTCGGCTAGAACCGACCGATCGTGACTGTGGCGGCGGCGCGCTTCGCGAGCGGTCCGACGAAGATCGGGAGGCGCTTGCCGGACGCGACGTGTGCGCCCGAGACGGTGACGTTGCCGTCGGTCTCGATCGCGCCGCGCGCGACCTCGTTCTTCACGCGCGCGCGCAGCGCGAACGATCGACCGGCGCCGGCCTTCGCGAAGTCGCCGAGCGCCTTCGTCTTCACGTCCTTCGACGCGCTCACCTTCACCACGTACGTCTCGTTGCGGGGGCGCTTCTTGTCGTGCGGCACGGCGGCGAAGCGGTACTCGCCGTCCTCGATCCACACGTAGACGCCAGCCTTCGCGGCGTCGTCGAGGACCGGCGCGCCGACGGCGCGCGTGCGGTCGAGGCGCTCGATCGGCCGCGCTTTCTTGGGCGCCTTCTTCGCGTGGGCGGGGCCCGAGAGCCCCGCGGAGGCCAAAATCCCGGCTGCGATCAGGAGGATGAACCGCGACATGGAGGCGGAGCGTATCATACCAAGGAAACCCTGAACGCAAACGTCCGTTGTCGGGGTGGGCGCGGCGTGGCTAGCTAGCCCGCATGTCGCGGTCGTCGGTCCTTCGGGTCGTGCCCATCATGTTGATTCCACTGCTCTTCTCGACGCCCGCACGCGTCGAGGCGCAGGCGTCGACGTACACGGAGACGATCCGCTTCGAAGTTCGTATCTCAGAGTCGAGTTACGGCGGGCCGGTCAACGAGATCTTCTTGATGTTGGATCGCTACGGCGGTCGCAACCGACTGCAGGACGCGAAGCGGATGACGAACGCGGGCGGTGACCTGTGGCGCGTCGACGTCGACCTCACCGAGGGCGACTACATCTACGTCTTCGTCGCGAACCCCACGCAGTACGTCGATCTCACCGACCCCGATCTCAACCCCGACGACGTCCCCGACTCGAACTTCTTCAACGACCCGCGCCCGCCCTTCGAAGGCTTCGGCGGACAGTTCTCGACCGACAACCTCTACTTCGTGCGTAACCCGAACCGCCCGAAGATCGACGTCGCCAACGCCACGCCGCTCGCGGGCGCGCTCGTCTCGACCAATAGCTTCACCGTCACGGTCCCGATCGTCCTCGGCGCGAACAATCGCGCGCTCGATCCGAGCACGGTGCGCGTCGAACTCGAGTCGAACGAGCCCTACGGCATCCAACCCGGGCCGCTCACGCCGCCGCCGGTCACGCGCGTCGCCGCGACCGGCGTGCAGGTCAACGGGCAGACGGTCATCGCGACGATCACCAACCCCCCGGAGGGCCTTCACCTCCTCCACGTGAACATCGCGAACCAGGACGGCCTCTACGCGGACGAGTCGACCGTCCCGATCTTCATCAACGCGAACAACCAGGCACCGATCGCTCGCATCGCTTCGAGTGTGTTCACGACGACCGGCGCGTGGGTGGAGGTCGACGGCGGCCTCTCCGAGGATCCCGACGGCAT
This sequence comes from bacterium, assembly GCA_030426505.1. Lineage (GTDB taxonomy): Bacteria > Myxococcota > Kuafuiibacteriia > Kuafuiibacteriales > Kuafuiibacteriaceae > JAUHYN01. The sequence goes on from JAUHYN010000589.1 coordinate 2,889, forward strand.
CGGCTTCTCGTCCTTCACGTGGCGCAAGGTGAGCGGACCCGGCAACGTGGAGATGCAGGCGTTCAGTCAGGAGCCCAACAACCGCGACGGCAACCAGCGCGGCGGCGACGGCTCCCCGCGCTACGACGTCCACGGCAACTCGATCGGCGACTGGCTCCCGCAGCTCAACGCGGTCCCGCAGATGCGCTTCTCCGCGCCGGGTACCTACGTGGTCGGGCTCCGCGTGCGCGACCACGAAGGCCTCGAGAGCGCCGAGGCCACCACGACCGTCTACGTCTCGACGAGCCGCACCACCGATCGCGTGAAGCTGCACGTCGGCGCGGACGGCGGCGCGCCGGTCGTCTCCGGTCGCGCGTCGGATGGCACCGGACGGATCCACTTCTTCGCCGACGACACGACGCCCGTCCAGCTCGCCGCGAGCGCCGACCAGCGCGCCGTCTCGCTCGTGAACGCCGCGCCGGGCACGTACGTCATCCACGCGCAGGGCGGCGACCCGAGCGGCGCGGCGACCCACGCCGCGAAGGCGATCGTAAAAATTGCGAGCGACGGCTCCGTCGAGGGGCGTGACGTCGCGGCGGCGCCGCGCTTCTGGCAGGACGACGCCGTCCTGTACCTGTTGTTCGTCCGCGAGTTCGCCGACTCCGACGGCGACGGCGAAGGCGACCTCGAGGGCGCGATCGCGAACCTCCCCTGGATGAAGAAGCTGGGCGTCAACGCGATCTGGATGATGCCGGTCGAGCCCAGCGGGACGACGCACGGCTACTCGATGGACGCTTTTTTCGCGGTCCACGAAGACTACGGCGACGTGGACGCGCTCCGCCGCTTCATCGCGCGCGCGCACGAGCTCGGCATCAAGGTCATCCTCGACAAGGTGCTCAACCACACGTCGAACCGGCACCCGTGGTTCCTCGCGGCGGACGCCAACCCGAACGCCGTGACGCACGACCGCTACATCTACCGGGACGGCTACCCGAACGGGTACCAGTTCACGTTCAACTTCGTGGGTCTGCCGGACCTCGACTACAACAACCCGATCGTCCGCAAAGCGGCCGTCGACCGCGCGAACTTCTGGATGGCGCAGGGGCTCGACGGCTTCCGCTGCGACATCGCCGGCTTCACGCCGAACAGCGTGTGGAAGCGCGTGCGCGAGGCGACGATCTCGAACGACTCCGACGCCTTCATGCTCGCGGAGATCATCCCCCCCGTCGCGGAGTTCATCGAGCACCAGTTCGACGCGTTCTACGATCCCTGGACGTACTGGGAGATGCGCGACGCATTCGCCGGCAACGCGCAGTACTCACGCCTGGACGGCGCGCTGCAGGCGGCCGAGCGCTACGTGCAGAACGCGGCGAGCCCGCGCGTCCGCGAGGCCGTGAACCCCGAGAACCTCGTGCGCGTCCGCTACCTCGACAACCAGGACGAGGATCGCTTCCTCTTCCTCGCGGGCGGCAGCAAGGAGCGACAGCGCGTGGCCGCGGGCGTGAAGTTCGGGCTCCCGGGAACGCCGCTGATCACGTACGGCGACGAGGTCGCGATGATCGAGTCGCGCGGTCGGATGAACTTCAACCGCGATCCCGAGATGCTCGCGCACTACCGCAAGTACCTCCGCATCCGGAACCACAACCCTGGCCTGCGCGGGCAGTCGTTCGACACCGCCGGCAACTACGGCAACAAGTACTTCCGGATCAGCTCCGACGGCGACCAGGGCGCGGACCGCATCCTCAGCTTCGTTCGCTACGGCAACAACCAGACGTTCGTGGTGCTCGCGAACCGCGAGCCCGCGAGTGTGTTGGGGACGCCGGTCACGTACTACCTGTCGTCGGAGATCCTGAACCGGATCCCCGGGCAGCGCGTGGTGCTCACGAACCACGCGAACCCGAGCGACACCCTCGACGTCGCGAAGTCGGCGCTGACCGCCGGACACACGTCGAACGTGGGCGGTCACGAAGTGAAGATCTACCAGCTGTCGACGATCGCGATCCCCGACGGCGACTCGGACGGCGTCCTCGACAGCTTCGATCGCTGCGTCGGCGTCCCGAGCGTGGACCACGACGACGCGGACTTCGACGGCGTGCCGGACGCGTGCGACCAGTGCCCGAGCTCTTCGATCCGAGAGGACGTCGGCATGGACGGCTGCGCGCGCGCGTCGGGTGCGCCGCGCCCGGACTACGTGCTCGACGGTGAAGTCGACGACGAGGCCTTCCTCGTCGCCGAGAACGACGGCCTGAAGTTGTACGCGTCGTTCAACGGCAAGCTCCTCTACCTCGCGATGACCGGCGCGAAGGCCGGCGAGGATCACTTGCTGTTCCTCCGCGACGACGCCGAGGCCGTCCCCAACCTCCCCGCTCCGCACGGCAAACGCGGGCGCGTCCCGCAGCACGTCCTCTTCGACGAGGGCCGCGGCGACTACACCGATTGGACCGGTCCGTGGTTCGGCACGAAGACCGAGCCCGCGAACCCGGTGAGCGGCGGCGCGACGGAGACCGTGGTGAACCTCGTCGAGCGGTTCGGCGCCGACTTCCCGGAGGACGTCGGGATCGCGTTCGCGCGCTACGGCGCCGGCGCGAGCGGCATCACCGCGCAGGTCCCGGCCGCGACCACCGCCAACGACGACATCGAGAACGACGAGCTGTTCGAGTTCGCGCTCGTCGTCCCGGACATTCGCCCCGCGAACTCCAACCCGGGAACGGACGGCGGCGTGTCGATGCCGGGCCGCGACGGCGGCGTGGATCCGAACGCCGACTTCGATGGCGACGGCGTGCCCGACGTCTCGGACAACTT
>JAUHYN010000590.1 GCA_030426505.1 bacterium
GCGCGCCCGTGAGCGACGTCGCGTCAGGCCGATTGCAAGCGGGCTTTCGCGGGCTGATGCGCATCGGCCCCGGCGAGGAACCCGAGAACGGGTGCCGCGCCGCGGACGGCACCGCGAACGTGGGCGCGCCCGGCTGGACGAACTGGCGCGACGTCGACCCCGCCGACTTCGACGGCGACGGCGCCGCCTACAACTGGGTCGCGATCCAAGCGAAGCCGCTCGACCGCGGCGGGATCCGCGCGCCGCCCGACAGCGCCGCCGCCTACCTGAAGTTCGACGACGGCGCCGAGCTCATCGAGTTCGGCGACGACCCCGCGTTCGCCACGCGCGCCCTCACCGTCTCGTGGTGGGCGCAGCACACGGGCTCCACCGACAACGCGGTGTTGGTGTCGAAGTGGGGCGAGTTCCTCGTCCGCCGCCAGACCGACGGCACGAACTACCGCTACAACGCGCTGTTCGATCGCTCCGGCGCGAACAGCTCCGTGTGGCCAACGTTCCCGATCGCGCCCGGCGCCGAGTGGCGCCACATCGCGATGGTCTACGACGGCACCCAAGCGCCGACCCAGCGCGTGCGGTGGTTCGTCGACTGCGTCGAAGTGAGCGACACCGAGCGCGCGAGCATCCCCGACCGCCTCACGGACACGAACGGCCCGGTGACGATCGGCGACGGCCAATCCCGCCTACGCACGTTCGACGACGGCCTCCGCGACGTCGCGATCTGGCCGACCGCCCTCTCCGACGCGCAGCTCCTCCGGGTGTGTCGCTCACGCTCGGATCTCACGTCGCTCGCGGACGTCCCGGCGCCGCGCTACTTCGTGCGCCCGCGCTGCGACGACAACACGTCCGCGAACGGCGGCGTCGTGAACCTCGGGACCGGCGGCGGCTCCGGGACGGGCGTGGGCACCGAGGGCGACGAGCGCGTCATCGATCGCTCCGATGTGTGCGGCGGCGTCGACGGCGGCGTCCGTGACGCCGGCCCCTCGCGCGACGCCGGCCCACGCGACGGCGGTGTCCCGGAGACCGTCCCGAACATCTTCGGCGTCGCGTGCGACGGCGTCGACGACCGCGTCACGTTCGGCGCGCGCGACTGGTTCGACGGCCACGAAGAAGCGCTCGTCTGCGCCCTCGTCCGGCGCGAGCAGGCGGCCTCCGCGGGTCGCGCCGTCGGGCACTGGGGCCCGGCCGGGAAGCAGTGGAGCGTCGGGGTCGCGCAAGGCGCCTTGCGCGCGTCGTCCGCGGTGAACAACGCGGAGCGCTACGCACAGACCGCCGAGGGCACGGCCGTCGCCGGCCCGCACGAACACTACTGCGTGCGGTGGGATCTGCGCGCGGAGGCCGCCGCGGAAGAGGTCTCGGTCTGGCGCAACGGCGTGTCGATCCCGACTCCGGTGGGCGTCGGCGCCCCGCTCTCCGCCTTCGCCGTTCCGGGCGGCGCCGGCTTCGCGATCTGCGGCAACCACGCGGGCGGCGAGCTGTGGTCGGGTACGGTCGACGAGCTCGCGATCTGGTTCGACGGCAACATCCCGACCGAGGCGCAGATCGCGGACGAGCTCACGGTCGACGCCACGCCGTGGGACTGCGCCGTCCCCAACGTGCGCTCCGGCGGGCGCCCCACGGCGCGCGCGCCGGACCTCTCGTGTCGGCTGGAGTCGACGTTCGAGTGCGTGGACGGCGACGGCGCCGTGGTCGTGACGGGCACGCCCGCGGGCGGCGTCACGTTCACGACCGAGACCGCGTGTCGCGGGATCTACGAGAACTACACGAGCCTCCCGCTCGGGCCGGAGAGCCGCTTCTCCACAGACAACTGGATCCAGGATCCCACCGACGAGAACCTCGCCGTGTGCTGGACGCAGGAGCGCTCCGCGCCCGCGGACGACGGCCTCGTCGTCGGCCAGACGTACGAGCTCCCGCCGGCGTTCGAGAGCTCGTGGTCCATCGTGCAGGACGGCGATCGCATGAAGCTCTCGGTCTGGGAGACGGCGCGGACGAGTCAGGTGACCGTCGAGTTCGCGACCGCCGCGACCGGCCGCCACGACTACTGCGCCCTCTTCAACCTCGGCGCCCCGTCGGCGGCCGATCGCATTCGGCTCGTGGAGGACTGCGTCCCGTCCACCGCGGTCACGACCTCGGGCGAGATCCCGTCGTCGTTCGTGCTCCGCGCCAACTCGCACACGTTCATCGGCGGGACGAGCCAGGGCGACGCCCCATTCGGCGCCGCCGGCGACGCGCGCATCGACAACGTCGTCGTCTGGCGCGAGCAGGACGGCGAACCCAGCTTCGCGGACCTCACCTCCACGGTTTGCGGCCGCGACAAGGACTACGCCGCGCTCCCCGGCGTCCCACCGCCCGGCTGCTGGTTCCCGCTGGACGGCGCGCTCGACGACCGCCTCACGAACTGCGCGGCGCTCATGCCCTGGGGCCCCCCGGCGAGCTGGGGCGACGCGGCGCCCCTCGATTGACGCCCAACTCGCGCCGAACGCGGTACAACCCTGGGATGGGACGTTCGACCCGCGTCGCGCTCGGCGCCTTCGCCTTCGCCGCGCTCGCCTGCTCCGCGAACACCGAAGATCTCGGCTGCGTCACCGCCGCGGAGTGCGACCTCGGCGAAGTGTGCCAGGCCGGCATGTGCGAGCCGCCCAGCGATCCCCGGGACGGCGGCGCGCCGATCGACTCGAGCGTCCCGCGCGACGCCGGCCCGATCGGTGACCCGATCGACGGCTCCGTCCCGCGCGACGCGAGCCTGCCGCGCGACGCCGGACCTCAGCCGCCTCCGGTGGACGGCGGCGCGGGCCAGCACCCCTTCCCGCCGGATGACCCGGTCGAGTGCGTACCGCCGGCGCCGCAGTCGTGCGCCTGTGCGTCCGGGATGATGGGCGTGCAGCAGTGCCGCAGCGACGGCACGCTCGGCGCCTGCTACTGCTCGCCCGGCGACCGTCGTGAAGACCTCGAGCGCGTGCGCCGCGGCGTCGTCGGTTCGTGGGTCGGCACGCGGACCACGGTCTGGGACGGCACCTTCACGGTGTGGATGCGGTTCGAGGCGAGCGGCCGGTACTACGCGGAGTGCGACGGGTGCGTGACCACGTACTGGGGCGGCGACGTGAACTCGCCGGAGCGCGTCTACGAGATCTACGACACGTACGCGGACGGCCGAGGTGAGGGCCGGATCACGGTGATGTTCCAGACGCCGAACATGCAGCCGCTCGCCCGCGTCGACGTGAGCGAGGACGAGAACGCGCTGTCGTTCGATCTCGACCGCCCGGACGTCGCCGCGCCGGTGGAGTTCGAGCTCACGCGCGTGCCGCGCTGAAGCGGCGCCGCGCGAGCGCGTTCTATTCGATGTATTTCCAGTCCGTGAGGATCTCGACGCCGGTCTCGGTCACGAGGCACGTGTGCTCGAACTGCGCCGACAGCTTCCCGTCTGCGGTGCGCACGGTCCACTTGTCGACCGGGTCGAGGTACGTCTCGTGCGAGCCCTCGTTGATCATGGGCTCGACGGTGAAGATCATCCCGGGGAGCATGCGCGGGTTGCGGCCCTTCGCGGGGTAGTGCGGGACCTGCGGCGCCTCGTGGAAGCCGCGCCCGATTCCGTGGCCGACGTACTCGCGCACGACGCCGTACCCGTGCGACTCGGCGAGCTTCGCGATCGCGGCGCCGATGTCGCGTACGCGGGCGCGCGGCTTCACGGCCTCGATGCCCGCGTGCATGCACTTCCACGTGACGTCCACGAGCTTCTTGGCGGAGTCGGAGACCTCGCCGACGAGGAAGGTCCGCGAGGTGTCGCCGTGGAAGCCGTCCAGGATGCAGGTGACGTCGACGTTCACGATGTCGCCGTCCTTCAGGAACTCCTTCTTGGACGGGATGCCGTGGCAGATGACGTCGTTGATCGAGGTGCAGACGCTCTTGGGGAACGGCGGGATGCCGCGGCTCGGGTCCGCGCCGTAGTTCAGCGGGGCGGGGATCGCGCCGGCCTCGAGCGTGTAGGTGTGGACGGCCTCGTTGATCTCCTCGGTGGAGACGCCCGGTTTCACGAGCTCACTGGCCATCTTGAGCGTCTTGGCCGCGAGGCGGCCGGCGGCGCGCATCGCGTCGATCTCGGCCGCACTCTTGATGAAGATGTGGTCGCTCACGCCGCGTCACCACACTACGCCGACCGTCGCCTGGCAACCGCCGAGGCTTACCGGCGCGCCGTTTTTGGTTAGACTCCACCGGGTGCCCAAAGACGGGGGAGCACGGGGGCGCGGCTCCAAGAAGCCGCGCGGTCCCAAGATCTACGAGGAGACCATGCAGGTCCGGGTTCGTAAGAAGAACCCGCTGATCGAGCGCAAGGTCAGCCGCCCGCTCGACGACGACAACACGCGCGGCGAGATGCCACTCGACCAGCGCCCCACGCAACGCCCGCGTGTCGAGAGCGTAGCGGTGGCGTCCATCTACGACGACATCGAACACACCGAGCGCACCGAGCTCGTCGTCCGCGCCGACGCGTCGGAGGCCGAGACCGAGCGCCCGATGCCGACCCTCGACGATCCCGAGGAGGCGTCGCCGTTCATCGACGAGGACGAGACCGTCATCGCGGTGGACGGGACGGTCCCCGCGGCACCGTGGACGGAGGAGCACACCAACGACTTCCGCGCGACGCGTCGCCCGAAGCGCGGCGCCACGCCGCCCGCGAAGTCCGGCGCGATCCCGCGCGGCCGCGTCGCGATGACCGGCACGAAGGGCGCGGGCGCGGCGGTCCGCCGCCAGATGATCGAGAACGCGGACGACGCCCTGCCGGACGTCCGCTCGCCCGCGCTGAAGATCGTGCGCGCGGAGTTGAAGAAGCACGAGCTGTGGTCGCTCGATCGCGCGCTGAGCGGAGAGCTCGACAACCGCGGCTCCGACGGTTCGCTGTCGCCGAAGCGAACGCTCGAGCGACTGGTGAACGATCGCGAGTACAACGAGCTGGTCCCCGCGCACCGCGCGTCGATCCTGCGCGCGATCGCGAAGGACCCCGGCGACGTCACGACCGTGAAGGCGGCGATCGCCCTCGCGAAGACCGCCGTGCTCCGACACATCCGCCCAGAGGCGACGACGAAGCTGTTGGAGGTGTTCGAACACCTCGGCGCCGAGGCGCGCGTACACCTCGCGCAGATCGCGGCGCGTCGCCTGCGGAAGCGCTCCGTCCTCGAAGACCGCGACATCGAAGACGTCGGCCTGATCGAACACCTCCACGCGCTCGTCCGCCGCGGCGAGTTCGCGGAGCGCATCGAGGCTTCCGGCGCGCGGCGCCGCAAAGTCGCGAACCTCGTCGTCGGGGCGATCGCGTGCCCGCACCGCCTGTCGTTCGAAGAAGGGAGCGACGGCGTCCTCTCGGTGATCGAATTCGCGCTCGCGGACGCCAACCCCGCCGAGCTGCTCCGGCTGTGGCGGGGCGTGGTCTCGGAGTCGATGCGCGTGGCGATTCCGGGCGGCGGGGAGCTCGACCTCTCGTCGAAGATGGATCGCACCACCGAGCGCGTGACGTTCTCCGGTCAGCTCACGCCGCTGCGCCTCGGCCTGATGACGCTCGCCGAGCTCGCGCGCCCGAGCGCGAAGCAGCGTCGGCCCACGTTCACGATGCCGGGCGGCCACGGCATCGACGCCGACGTCGTGTCCCGCGCGCTCGAGCGGATTTACGGCGTGGG
>JAUHYN010000591.1 GCA_030426505.1 bacterium
AGGCGTCCCTGTTCGAAGTCGCCCTTCGAACGGGCCTCCCCGTCCACACCGCGAGCCTTCGGTACGAGGCGCCGCGCTCCCGTCCACGCCGACGCCGCGGAAGCTCGAAGCGCTCGGCGCGATTCGAGCGGCGGCGGCCGGCGACGGCTTCACCTGCGCGATCCAGGCGCGGGGCGGCGCGGTGTGCTTCGGTCGCAACGACGAAGGGCAGCTCGGTGACACCACGACCGACGACGCGACCTCGGCGGTCTCCGTTCGACTCCCGAACGGCCGCACCGCGACGGCGATCGCCGCGGGCGATCGACACGCCTGCTCGATCCTCGACGACACGACGGTGTGGTGTTGGGGCAGCAACGCGTCGGGGCAGCTCGGCCTCGATCTGCGCACGCCGCGCAGCGCGGTACCGCGCCGCGTGGACACCATGGTCGACACGCCGTTGATGGGCGCGGTCTCGCTGTCGGCCGCCGCGAACCAGACCTGCGCGGTGCGCGACGACGCCGCGGTGATCTGCTGGGGCGCGAGCGCGCCGCTGTGCGATCCGGACGGCGTCGGCGTCGCGGTCACGCCGCGCCGCGTGGGGTGGTTCGGCGCGACGGCGCGGGCGATCGCGGTCGGCGACGGTCACCTCTGCGCGCTGCGCTCCGATCGCCAGGTGCAGTGCATCGGCGACAACTCGCGAGGCCAGAGCGCGCCGGGCACACCGGGCGACGCGTGCGAGCACGACGATCCGGTGTCGATCGTGCCGTAGCAGCCTGCAGCAAATAGCTTCCAGTCCACAGCAAGATCTTCCGAGCGCAGCACACGCGGGAGCGTCGCACCGAGGAGCTGTCGGCTGCCCGCTGGTCGCTGAATGCTAGGGTAGGGCGTCAGAAGTGCGGCTCGACGGTGCCGGTCACCTTCGAGCCGCGCGCGGCGATCGCGAACTCGCGCAGCTCGCTCGGCTTGCCCACGACGACGGCGATGTCGCCGGGGCCGAGCTCGGTGCCGCGGTCGAGTGAGGTCATGAGGTGCCCGTCGGGCCGTCGGATGGCGACGATCAATACGCGGTGGCGCTCCGGGATATTCAGTGTACCGAGCGCGCCGTGGTAGCTGGTGTCGTCGCCGATCTCCACGTCCTCGATCTCGAGTTCGGAGTGGTTGCGCCCGACGGCCTGGTCCACGAGCTGCGCGGCGTGCGGGCTCACGAGGCCCTGCGCCATGCGCGCGCCGCTGATTCCGTACGGGTTCACGACCGCGCTCGCGCCGGCGCGGAGTGCCTTCTGCACCGAGGTCGCTTCGTCGACGCGCGTGATGATGTGCAGGTTCGGGTTGAGCTGACGGGCGGTGAGGGTGATGAAGATGTTCGTCGGGTCGGAACCGGTCGCGGCGGCGAGGCCTCGCGCGCGATCGATCGCGGCTTCGCGGAGGACGTCGTCGACCGTGCCGTCCTGTTCGAGGCGCATCGCTAGGAACCGCAGCTCGTCGCCATGCAGCGGCTCGGGGTCGATGCCGACCACGGTGCGTCCGCGGTGGGAGAGCTCTTCGGCGACCTCGTGTCCGAGGCGGCCGAGCCCGACCACGATGAAGTGTCCTTCGAGTCGATTCATGGTCCGTCTCCGTCGCCGCTCGGCGATCTGCGCGGCGAGCTCACCGTCGATCACCCAGCGCGTGACTTGTGTGGCGGTGAACGTCACGAGGCCGACGCCCGAGATGATCAGCCCCATCGTGTAGATGCGCCCGAGGTCGGAGAGGGGGTGGACCTCGCCGAACCCGATCGTGGTCATGGTGGTCAGCACCATCCAGGCGCAGTCGAGCCACGACCAACCTTCGATGACGCGATAGCCGACCGTGCCGCCGGCGAGGACGAGGAGGAGCCAGACGGCGGACCACCAGAGTTTGTCGAGCAGCATCGAGTGCTCGCCTCCCGATCAGTTACGCCACTCCCAGCGCACCGACGGGTCCTTCGTCACGCGCTGTCGCCCCGCGAATCCGGTGGAGAGTGGGTGCCACCACTCGACGCGCTGCTCGCCGACACGCCAGCAGAGGTAGACGAACTCGCCGTTGCGGAGGGCGGGGAAGTCGACGAGGCCAGCGTCGAGCCCTTTCACTTCGACGCCGACTTCGGTGAGCTCTTCGATGCACTTCATCGCCTCGGCGCGGTGCTCCTCGATCTCCTCGGCGGGGATCTTGGAGGCGTCCTCGGCGTGTTGGACGCGGTCCCGGATGCGGCGCTGATGTTCGGCGGCCCGGGACATCAGCGTCCGGACGCGGGGGAGCATCGCGTTCGCTTCGTCCGGCGTGAAATAGCGCCGCGGGGGGTCGACATCTTGGAAGAACATCGCGTCTACGGGGGGCTCAGGGGCGTCTCGACTCCCGTGTATGCCCGTTCCTAGCGGCCCTGTACAGTTTTGCGGCGCTGCGTCCCTTGTTCGCGGGGCGCCCGGGAGCGTAAAGGTCGACTCGTGCGGTGGTCAGGGTTCGGCGCGGTCCTCGTCTGTTTCTCGGCGGCTTGTGGCGGAGGGGACGAAGCGGAGGCCATCGACCCGATCGTCGAGGTCGACCCGTTCATCGGGACCGGCGGCATCGGGTTCGGCGTCGGTTCGATTCCGCCCGGACCGACCCACCCCTACGGGCTCGCGAAGCCGGGGCCCGAGACGGCCACGAACGGCGGCGACCCCGGGTTCTCGCACTGCGCCGGCTACTGGTGGGAGGACGACGAGATCCTCTCCTTCGCGCAGATCCACCTCGCGGGCACCGGCGTCCCGGACTACGGCGTGCTGCGCGTGATGCCGGCGGTCGACCTCCCGGACCGCGTGCGCCCGTCGAGTTACCGCGCAGAGCTGCAACACGGCGCGGAGCGCGCGGAGCTCGGGCGGTACCAGGTCCGGCTGCAGCCCAGCGGCATCGACGTGGAGATCGCGGCGACCCCGCGCACCTCGCTGTACCGCATGACGTACCCCGCCACGGGCGCGCGGTCGTTGGTCGTGGATCTCTCGCGCGGCATCGCGCAGGGCGAGACGCTGGACGCTTCGCTCACCGTCGGTGACGGCGAGCTGTCCGGGTGGATCCAACACGCCGGGATGCTCTCGGGCGGCTTCGGCGGGTGGCGGCTGTACTTCGTGATGAAACTCGACCGCGCGTTCACTGCCGAGTGGCTGGAGGACGGCGCGCGTCGCCCGGCGGACGGGACGTTCGCGTCGGCGGGGGCGGGCGCGGTGTTGTCGTTCGCTGCGGACGTCACCGAGCTGCGCATGCAGATCGGCCTGTCGTTCGTGGACGAGGCGACGGCACGCGGGAACCTCGAAGCCGAGTGGATGGACTACGATCTGAGTCGCGCGGTCGCCGAGACGGTCGCGGCGTGGCGGCCGCTGCTGTCGCGCGTGGAAGTGAAGGGCGGCGAGCCCGAGGCGCGGCGGATGTTCTATTCGGCGCTGTACCACGCACAGCTGATGCCGACCTCGCTCACGGAGACGGGCGGCAAGTACCGCGGGCTCGACGGCGAGGTTCACACCGCGGACGGCTTCGTCTACTACTCGGACTTCTCGCTGTGGGACACGTTCCGGACGCTGCACCCGCTCCTCACGCTCGTGTACCCGGAGTACCAGCGCGACATGAACACGTCGCTCGAAGCGATGACGATCGCGAGTGGGTCGGTGCCGAAGTGGCCGCTCGCGACGGGCGAGTCGAACACGATGATCGGCTACCACGGTGAGTCGGTGTTCGTGGACTCGGTGACGAAGGGCGTCGGCGGGTTCGACGAGGCGCGGATGTTCGGCGTGCTCGAGGCGGCGGCGATGGCGCGGCAAGACAGCTTGCGCAAGCGAGATTGCAGCGCCTCGTACCTCGCGCAGGGGTGGTGCAGCGCGGACGAGGAGGGGCGCTCCGCGAGCAAGACGCTCGAGAACGCGTTCTCGGACTTCCTCCTCGCGCGGTTCGCGGATCACCTCGGCGAGGACGCCGCCGTGTTCGACGCGCGCGCGGACAACTGGGCCAATGTGTTCGACGCCGACGTCGGCTTCGTCCACGGGCGCAACGCGGACGGGGGCTTCTTGCCGGGCTTCGACGACGAGGCCTTCTCGGACGACTTCGTCGAGGGCAACGCGCGCCAGTGGACGATGTTCGTGCCGCACGACCCGGTCGGGCTCGACGAGGCGATGGGCGAGACCGGGCTCGTGCGTTGGCTCTCCACGATCTTCGAGGCGTCCGAGGCGGCGGAGCCCACGCTCCTCCCGGACCTCTGGTACTGGCACGGCAACGAGCCCGACATCCACGCGGCGTACATGTTCGCGGAAGTCGGCCGCGCGGACCTCACCGAGAAGTGGGTCGATTGGGTGCGCCGCACCCGCTACACCGACGGCCCGGACGGCCTCGACGGCAACGACGACGGCGGCACGCTCTCCGCCTGGTACGTCTTCAGCGCGCTCGGCTTCTACCCGAAGATCGGCGAGGCCCGGTACGTCCTCGGCACGCCGCTGTTCCCGGAGGCGAGGGTGCAGGTCCCCGGCGGCACGCTCACGGTGCGCGCGGAGAACTGGGCGGCAAAGGAGTACGCAGTCGAACGCGTGACGCTGAACGGCGCGACGATCGACGGCCCGTACGTGAGCCACGCCGACCTCGCGGCCGGCGGTGAGCTCGTGTTCGTGATGGCCGACTGAGGATCAGTACCTACGTCTGACGTAGGTATTAGTTGAACGGGATGCAGAGTGTCCCGACGAGCGGGCACACCACGCACAGGCCGTTGCAGCCCGGGCACGTGAACTGCGGCGGCGCTTGGCTCACGACGCAGTCGCCGCTCGCGGAGCAGACGCCCGCGACCTCCTGCTCCGATAGGCCGAAGCAGATGTCGTAAGTCGCGAGGCACGTGACGCCCGCGGTCGGGAGGCAGCTGCCGGCCGAGCACGAGCCGGTCGGGCACTCGCTCGAGTTGGTCGTGCAGGCGCCGCCGCTGATCGGCGGGTTGCTGCAGCCGGCGACCGGGTCACAGAGGTTCGCGGTGCAGGCGTTGCTGTCCGCGCAGCTGTTCATCGCGCCGCTGCGGCACGCGCCCGCGTTGCAGAAGTCGTTCACCGTGCAGGCGTCGCTGTCGTCGCAGACGACGGTCGTGGGCGCGTACTCGCACGTGCCCGCGTTGCAGGTGCCGTTCATCGCGTAGGTCTGCAGCGTCGTGCCGTTCACGCACGCCGCGGCCGGCGGTGAGTTGCAGACCATCGGGGTGCCGCCGCACGTGCCGTTGTTGCAGGTGTCGCCGAGGGTACAGGCGTCGTTGTCGTTGCAGGCGCCGGCGACGGTAGCGTACTGGCACGCGCCGTTCACGCAGGTGCCGGTCTGCTCGTAGCACTGGGCGGCCGGCGGCGTGTCGCAGACGATGCCGGCGCACGGGTTGCCGAGGCAGGCGCCGTCCTCGCAGCCGAACGGGCACTGCTGGTCCTGCTGCATGTAGTCACACGCGCCGTTCGCCATGTTGCAGGTGCCCTGCGCGTTCCAGAAGCGGCGGGTCATCGCGTCCACGCAGAGCGCCTCCGGCGGCGTGTCACAGACGCGCTGGTCGCCGACGCACGTGCCCTCTTCGCAGCGGTCGCCGGTGGTGCAGGCCTTGTTGTCGTCGCAGACGCCCGCGTTGTTGACCATGTACTCACACGCGCCGTCCTTGCACATGCCGGTCGCGAGGAAGCACG
>JAUHYN010000592.1 GCA_030426505.1 bacterium
CTCGCCTGCGTCGCGGGCGGGACGCTCCTCGCGGAGGTCGCGCTCACGCGGGTGCTGTCGGTCTCGCTGTACCACCACTTCGCGTTCTTGGTGGTCTCGACCGCGCTGCTCGGGACGTCGGTCGCGAGCGCGTACTCGAGCGCGTCGGGGTGGTTGGCGGGGCGCAGCGCGGAGTCGGTCGCGGCGGGGGGCGCGCTTCTGTTCGCGGCGGGTCTGCCGGTGTGCTTCGCGATCACGCAGGCGCTCGCGCTCGAGCCGCTCGCGCTCGCGACGTCGCCCGGGGAGCTGGTGAAGCTCGGCGCGGTCTACGTGCTGTTGGGTGTCCCGTTCTTCGGGAGTGGGCTCGCGGTCGCCACGACGCTGGAGCGCTACGTGAAGGAGGCGCACCGCCTCTACGCCGCGGATCTGCTCGGCGCCGGCGTGGGCGCGTTCGCGACGCTCGCGATGTTGTCGTGGGTCGGGGGCGTGGGCGCGATCGTCGTGGGCGCGGCAATCGGCGCGGCGGGCGCCGCGTGCCTGGGGATCGGCCGCCTGCGGATCGCGGGCGGCGTCTTCGCGGTCGCGCTCATCGGACTCGCGCCGTTCGCCGAGCCAGTGCTCGGCCTGCACATCACGGCTTCGAAGGTCACGCGCAGCGGTGAGCCGTTCTCCAAGCTCCTCGCGGACCCAACCCGAACGAAGTCCACTGAATGGAACAGCCTCGCGCGCGTCGACCACGTGGTGTTCGGGCCCGGCCAGGAGCGCTTGATGATCGACGCGGGCGTCGCCGCAGTGCGCGTCCCCACCGGCCAACGCCCCGTCGCCAGCGACGCCACCCTCCCCTACGAGCTCCACCCCGGCGGGCGCGTGTTGATCGTAGGCGCCGGCGCGGGCTGGGAGGTCGACGAAGCGCTCGCGTTCGGTGCGGGGCACGTCGACGCCGTCGAAGTGAACGCGCTCGTCGCGGATCTCGAGCCGCCCCGCCTCGCGAAGGACCCGCGCGTCACGTGGATCGTCGACGAGGCGCGCAGCGTCCTCGAGCGCACCGAGCAGCGCTACGACGCCATCGTCATGATCCACACGATCAGCAACGCGGCGACGTCGGCCGGCGCGATGCACCTCGCGGAGGACTTCCTCCTGACGGAGGAAGCGCTCGCCACGCTGGTGGACCGGCTGACCGACGACGGCACGCTGTTCCTCACGCGCCCCGAAGCGCAGCTGTATCGGCTGCTCGCGTCGCTCCCGAATGGCGTCCACGTCTACGCTTGGGCCGAGCGGGCGACGGGCTCTTCGTTCTACGGCGCGTTGCTCGTGTTCCGTCGGCGCCCGTCCGAGTCGGAGCACGCGCGGATCCTCGAGCGGATCGCGAGCCGCGGGGGGCTGCGGATGCTCTTCACTCCGCCCGGGCTCCCGGGCTCGGTCGCGCCCGCGGACCCGGTGTTCGAGGCGATCCTCGCGGGCGCGGATCTGACGCCCCTCGAAGACGTCGCCGGGACCCGCCTGGATCCCGCGACGGACGACCGCCCGTTCTTCCACCAGCGGCGACGCTTCACGGACCTCGGGTGGGCGGACTTCGAGCGCACGCTCGATCGCGGCGCGCGCCTCGCCCTCGAGGATCGCCCGTTCGCGGAGATCGCTGCGGTGCTCCTGCTCGCGGAGACCACGCTGGTCGGGGCGCTCGCGCTGTTGTTGCCGCTGTTCTTCGGGCGACGCCGCGTCGCTGCTTCGCGCAGGACCGCCGCCGTGTTCGTGTACTTCGCCGCGCTCGGCCTCGGGTTCATGCTGGTGGAGATCGCGCTGGTGCAGCGGCTCGGGCTCCTCCTCGGCGCACCGGCGCTCACGCTCGCGACGGTGTTCTTCGGCCTCCTCGTCGGGGCGGGGGGCGGGAGCGCGCTATCGAAGCGGCTGGCGCGCCCTCAGCGCGCGCCGGCGTTCGGGGCCTTGGCGGCGCTCGTCCTCGCCCTGGCCCTCCCGTTCGTGCTCAGGGCGGGCGCGGCGGCGCCGGAGGCGGTACGCGTCGCCATCGCGCTGCTCGTGGTGTTGCCGACCGGCGCGGCCCTCGGGCTCGCGTTCCCCGCCGGGCTCTCGCGGCTCGAAGACGCGCCCGAGCTCGTGCCGTGGGCGTTCGCGACGAACGGGCTGCTGTCGGTCGCGGGGACGGTCCTGGCGATCATCGGCGCGTCCAGCCTCGGGTTCACCGGGGTTCTCCTGGTCGGCGCGGGCGTCTACGCGATCGCGGTGTTGGCCGGTACGAGACTCGGGTGTTAACTCGATAGGCGTGCGGAAGAGCCTCCCCATCGTGCAGGGCGACGGTGAAAGCCGCGTCCGCAAGCCCGACTGGCTGAAGATCCGGCCGCCGGGCGGCCCGGCGTACGCGGCGCTGAAGAAGAGCGCCCGCAACCTGAAGCTCGCGACGGTCTGCGAAGAAGCGCAGTGCCCGAACCTCTCCGAGTGTTAGGACGGCGGCACGGCGACCTTCATGCTCATGGGCGACACCTGCACCCGCGGGTGCCGCTTCTGCGCGATCAATACGGCGCGCATCCCGCCGCCGCTCGACGTGGACGAGCCCGCGAACATCGCCGAGGCCGTCGACGCGATGGGCCTGTCGTACGTGGTGCTCACGTCGGTGAACCGCGACGAGCTCTCCGACGGCGGCGCCGCGCACCTGAGGCTCTGCCTCGAGGCGATCCGGGCGCGCTGCCCGGACGTCCTCCTCGAGATGCTCATCCCGGACTTCGAGGGCAACGAAGCCGCGATCTGGGAGATCCTCGGCGCGCCGCTCGCGGTCCTCGCGCACAACGTGGAGTGCGTCGAGCGCCTCACGCCGCGCGTCCGCGACCCGCGCGCGTCCTACGCGCAGAGCTTGTACGTCCTCGACTACGCGAAGAAGAACGCGCCGGACCTCCTCACGAAGAGCTCGATCATGATCGGACTCGGCGAGACGGAGGCCGAGGTGGTCCAGACCCTCGAGGACCTCCGCGAGAACGCGGTCGACATCGTCACCCTCGGCCAGTACCTGCGCCCGTCCTCGAAGCACCTCCCGGTCGTGGAGTACGTGCCGCCCGAGACCTTCGACCGCTACGCCGAGATCGCGAAGTCACTCGGCTTCGGCTACGTGGCGTCCGGCCCGCTGGTCCGCTCGTCGTACCGCGCGGGCGAGCTGTTCGTGGAGCGCCACCTCCGCGGCACCACCGCTACCGCGTCGTAGGGGTGCTCCTCGAGCGCGCAGCAATACCGGCAACAGCTGGTCGCCGAGCGCTACCGACGCTCGGCGAAGTCGATGAACGTCATCCAGTCGCGGGGCTCGAGGCTGTGGCCGCCGGTGCGCTCGTGCCACGACAGCGGGCCGTCCAGCGTGGGGCGCCCGTCGGCGCCGCGCACGATGGGTTCGGCGACGCCGAGCAGCTCGTAGACCTCGGCCGCCGCTTCGACCGCGCGGAGCGACGCCGGCGGATCCGCCCGCAGGTCCTCGGCGCCGTTCGTCACGAGCACCGGGCGCGGCGCGACCATCGCGATGAGGAGGTGCTGGTCGATCGGGAGCCGATCCTCCTGGTCGGCGAACGTCGCGTAGACGTCGTCGAACCAGTTCGGGAACAGCTGCGTGATCACCGCGACGCTCTCACCGGTGTTGCCGCGCGCGACGGACGCGCCGCCGGTGCCGGACTGGTGCGGGATGGCGATCGCGATGCGCTCGTCGAGCGCGGCGGCGAGGAGCGCGGTCTTGCCGCGGCGTGAGTGCCCGGCGACCGCGATGCGCGCGCCGTCGACGCTGTCGTCGCTCACCAGGTAGTCGACCGCGCGCGACAGTCCCCAGGCCCAGGCGGCGAGGCGGCCCCACGCGCTCCGGAAGCCCTCGCCCGAGTCGAAGTGCGGGTGGACGCCGTCGAGGCTCCGCTCGTCAGCGGGATCGTCGGGATCGACGTCGCTCTCGTGGAAGGTCGCGAGCGCGTAGCCGCGCGCGGCGATTTCGGCGATCGGCCAGCGCTCGGCGCGGCTCCCGCGCTCGGCGCCGCAACCCAGAGCGCGGAACGCGTCGGTGAATCGGACCGCCTCGGACTCGAGCAGCGACTGGTTGCCGCACGGGTTGAGCGCGAGCAACACGGGCGGCTTCGCGACGCCCGCGGGGAGGAACAGCGCGAGGTGAATCCGCGGCGCGTCCTTGGACAACGTGATCGCGACGCCGCGGTGGACGACGCCCGGGAGCACCTCGACGTCGGGCGTCTCGACCTCGACAGAGATCGTCGGTGCCGCGGGCGCGACGCCGTAGACGTAGTGCTCGAAGAGCGCGCGCAGCTCCGGGCGACGCACGTCGCGCCAGTCGTCGGCGCTCGTGATCGGCTCCGCGTCGAAGAACGTCACCAAGGGGTCCGGGAGCTCCGCGCGCGCGGGGAGCGCTTCGACGGGCGGGAACTCGCGCGGCTCCGCTTCACCGGAGCAGGCGCAACACAGGAGCACCGCGAACACCCACCGCGACGAGGCCACGCCTACGGGAGTACGTCGGCGGCGCGGGGCTGTCCACCGCCCTGCCGCGACTTCGAGATCCACTCAGTAGATCCGCTCGACCTGAGCGCCGCTGTAGTAGTGCCCGAGGATCTGCCGGAAGGTCTGCCCGGCCTCCGCGCGCCCGATCGCGCCCATCTGGCACATCCCCACGCCGTGCCCCCAGCCGCCCCCCTCGAAGGTGAGCTTCTCGACGAAGCCGTCTTCGCCCTTCTCCACCTCGAGGATGAACGCGCCGCTGTTGAGGTTCCCGAAGAGGCGCCGCACCGGGAGCTCGCGGAGGACGTCCGCCTTCCCGCTCGACCCGAGGATCCGCAGGCCGGTGACGCGGCCGCCGTGGCCGCGCCCGAGGATCGCGACGTCCGTGACCCGCCCGACCCCGAGCGACGCCACGTAACGATTGAGGCGCTCCGCCGGGACGACCTTCTTCCAGCGGACCTTACTCGCCTTCGCGAACGACGAGCGCGCGCAGTACGTCGGCGGGTACGAGCGCACCCAGTTCGACATGTTCTCCTCGGTGAGCCCGGACGCGAACGGCTTCAGCGCCGGGTCGCTCGCGGGGCCGTCGAGGCGCGGGCGCAGGCTCTCGCTCGGCGTCTGATCCCACACGACCTCATTCGCCTCCGAGAAGCCACCGCAGGTCGACGCGTAGACCGAGTCGACGAGCTCGAGCGGCGCCTTGTCGTCCTTCCGCGGCCGCACCGCGAGTAAGCCGCGCGTCGCCTCTACCGCGGCGTTCGTCGCGGGCTGTTCGCGCCCCGCGCCCGCGTAGACCTGACAGTGCTGCTCGCTGCACAAGTGGTACGGCTCGGCGAAGTGCCGGTGCGCGAGCTTCGAGAAGATCTCGCCGCGCGCGGTGACGGCCTGGGCTTCGAGCGCCGCCGCCGGCGCCGTCGCGAAGATCTCCGCCGGCACGAGGCCCCCGAGGAGCCGCTCGGCGCCCACGGAGTTCACGACGGCGAGCTTCCCGTCGCGATCGACGACGACGTACACGCCGCCCCAGTACCGCCGCGTCTGTCGCCCGTGCGACGCGTAGCCGCGCGAGTGTTCGACGTCGAAAATGGTGATCGCCTCGCCATCGAGCGTGCCGACGTGGACGCTGTTGTTCGCGCGGTGGAGCACGCGCCGGTTCGCGTCGCGGACGACGATCGTGCCCTTCGGCTTCTTCACCAGC
>JAUHYN010000593.1 GCA_030426505.1 bacterium
CCCAAAACTGCGTCAAATATGTACCAGAGACGTGCGACTCAATGGCTCCACAGAGACGAATGAGACCCATGACACCGCCCCGCAACCGAGCTTGCAGAAGCCGAATGACGTAAGCTCCCGAGATGCCGCGGGATCGCGGCTGCAGCCGATGGGCCCTGTGGGAATCGAACCCACGACCTTGGGATTAAAAATCCCCTGCTCTGCCGACTGAGCTAAAGGCCCTGCCCGCCTCCCTAATGCTCGGCGATCGACCGGTCAAGCCCAAGCGTCGTCCCGCTTGGACGTGCGGGCGCGTTCTGCGGTACGAAGCTACGCGGATGAAGCGAGCTGTCTGGATCGTCGCAGCGTTGGCCGGCATCGGGGCGTGCAAGGAAGGCGACAAGGCTCCGCCTCCGCCTCCGCCCGCCAAGGCCCCGCCCGCCCAAGCGGCGCCCGCCAAGGCGCCGCCGCCCGCCCAGCCGCGGGGCACGCCGCCGTCCGCCGGGGAGGCTGTGCCGGCGAAGCGGGAGGCGAGCGAGGCGGACGTCGAGAAGGCGATCGCGACGCTCACCGAGAACGTGACGGCCGGGGCGCACGACCGGACGAACCCGTGGGCGATGGCGCACGGGTTGCTCGTGTGGGGGAAGGACATGAAGGCGTCGGACGGGCGGCTCGCCGTCGACGTCATGGTCAGCGACTTCGCCGTGTCCGCGAAGGTCGACGACCGGACCGTGTACGGCTTCCCCGACAAGACCGCGACCGGCGTGCCCGTCGATCCGCACGGGAACATGATCGTGCGCGCGCTGCTCGCCGCGGGTGTCGATCCGAAGCGCAAGTTCAAGCTCGGCACCGGCGAGACCATCACCCTGAAGCGGCTCGCCGACGACGCCGAGTGGACCACCGTCGTGCCGTCCGACGACGGCGACTGGCACAAGTTCGCTTGGACCCACGGCGCCATCCTGGAACGCCACGGCGCGAACGACGCCATCGATACCAAGTTCGGCAAGAAGACCCTGCTCGAGCTCGCGCTGCGCGCCGCGCACCACCTCGAAGACGATCAACAGACGCTCGCGCGGCTGCGCGAAGCGAACACGCCCGAGAAGGTGCAGAAGGATCGCACCGGGATCTTCGCGCACCCGTGCGGCGGGCTGCACTTCGTCCAGACCACCGCCGAAGCCGCCAAACAACAAGGCGACCCCGCGCTCCTCGCGAAGGTGAAGACGCAGCTCGACGTCGTGCTCTTCCGGTGGGAAGCCGAGCGCCGCATCTACCGCACCTTCGCCACGCAGCGCCCCGACGCCCGGATCCTGATCCTCGTCCAGGAGCTCAAGTTCTACGGGCACGTCCTCGAGACGTTCGCGCTCGCCGCGAAGCAAGGGATCATCGAGCCCTCCGCCGAGCAGAAGAAGGTCCTCCGCCAGGTCGCCGGCGACCTCCTCAACACGCTCGAAGCCCTCCAAGGGGCCTACGCCAACCTCGACAAGATCAAGGCCTCGTCCGCCCAGACCTACTACGACCTGATCGGCGACGGCTGCCACGCGATTCGTGGCCTTCGTGAAGGCCTTGTGCCATTCTTCCGGCCCTGAGCCATGAGCAAGCGGAAGATCCGCGTCGTCGCCGCTCAGATCGAACGCGACGGCAAATACCTCATCACCCAGCGGAAGCCGACCAGCTCGCTCCCTCTGCTCTGGGAGTTCCCGGGCGGGCGCGTCGAAGAGGGTGAATCGGACGAAGCCGCCCTCGCGCGCGAGCTCCGCGAAGAGATGGAGATCGATGTCCGCGTCAACGAACCGACCATCTCGGTCACGCACGAGTACGCCGCATACGTGATCGACTTCCGCGTCTTCCGTTGCACGCTCCTCACGCCCGACGACCAGATCCAGAAGATCGGCATCCACGACTACACGTGGGTCGCGCCGACCGAGCTCGACGACTACGAGTTCCCTGGCGCCGATCAAGCCACCGTCGACGCCCTCCTCGGCGACTGATCGATCGGCACCGACGGATCCGACCGCGCGCGCCCGGTTGACGCCCCCCCGGGGCCCAACCAATGCTACGCCCCGTGAAGCTCGCGATCCTCTCCGCCAACTCGAAGTCGTACAGCACGCGCCGCCTCCGCGAAGCCGCCGAGTCCCGCGGCCACAACGTCAAGGTGCTCAACACCCTCAAGTTCGCGATCGACCTCGAGCAGGGCGCGCCCGACCTCTACTGGCGTCAGAAACAGCTCAGCAACTACGACGCCGTCCTCCCCCGCATCGGCGCCTCGATCTCCTACTTCGGCACCGCCGTCGTCCGACAGTTCGAGACCATGGACGTCTTCTGCGCGAACACCGCCATCGGCATCACCAACTCGCGCGACAAGCTCCGCAGCCTCCAGGTCCTCAGCCGCCACCACATCGGCATCCCGCGCACCTCGTTCGTGCGCGACAAGCGCGACGTCCTCCCCGCCATCCAGCGCGTGGGCGGCGCGCCCGTGATCATCAAACTGATCGAGGGCACCCAGGGCATCGGCGTCCTCCTCGCCGAGTCCGAGAAGAACGCCGAGGCGATCATCGAGCTCCTCCAGTCGCAGAAGCAGAACGTCCTCGTTCAGAAGTTCGTCGCCGAGAGCAAGGGCAAGGACATCCGCGCGATGGTCGTCGGGGATCAGGTCGTCGCCGCGATGCGGCGCGTCGCGCAGGGGCAAGAGTTCCGCAGCAACGTCCACCGCGGCGGCCGCACCGAGCAGGTCACGCTCGATGACGAGTACGCGCGCACCGCCGTCCGCGCCGCGCAGATCCTCGGCCTGAGGATCGCGGGCGTCGACATGCTCGAGGGCAAGGACGGCCCGCAGATCATGGAGGTCAACTCGTCGCCGGGCCTCGAAGGCATCGAGACCTGCACGCAGCTCGACATCGCCGGCGCCATGGTCGACTACATCGCGGCGCAGGTGGACTTCCCGGAGATCGACATCCGCCAGCGCCTCACCGTCAGCCGCGGCTACGGCGTCTCCGAGCTGCACATCCCGGAGGGCTCCTCGTACGTCGGCAAGACGATCCAGGGCGCCGAGTTCTGGGACCGCGACATCAACGTCCTCACCCTCTACCGCGGCACGACGGTCATCCCGAACCCCAAGACCACGCGCGTCCTCGAGCCCGGCGACCGCCTCCTCTGCTTCGGCAAACTCGAGTCGATGCGCGGCATGGTCCCCGAGAAGACGCGCCGCCGTCGCCGCCCCGCCCTCGCCGATCTCCCCAAAGACGCGTAGCGCTACAACCCGAAGAACCGCTGGATGCGCGTGTAGAAGTCCTGCTGGTTCGCCGGCGGCTCGCGCGACGCGTGCTCCGCGAGCTTCGCGCGCATCTCGTGGGCCGCGCGCTGCCGCTCCGCGAGCACTTCGGCCACGCGATTCACCAGCTCGGGGCGGCGCTTCAACAGCTCCTCGAACGCCTCCTTGCCGAGCCGGTAACACTCCACGTCGGTCACCGCGACGACTGTCTCCTGCCGCGGCGCGCCCGTGAGCAACGACAGCTCTCCGAAGAACGCGCCCGCCGTCAGCCGGATCAACTCCCACTCCGGCTTCGGCCCCGTCCCGACGCGCACCGACGCCGTCCCCTCCAGCAACAGGTACAGCCAGTTCGCCGTGTTGCCGTAGCGCGAGATCGTCTCGCCCGCGCCGAACGGCGCGTACTGCATCGACCGCGCGAGGATTCGGCGCTCCTCGTCCGAGAGCTCGTCGAACAGCACGACCTTCTGCAACGCCTCCACGCGACGCAACAGATCCGCCTCTTCCTTCCGCGCGCGCCGCTGGACCGTCTCCTTCGTGATGAACCGCGCCTCCGCCGGGATCGACAGCTCGATGCCGGCGCGCTTCAGCGCGAGGTACACGTGCGACCGCACGAGGCTGTCCGTCGGATCGTCGTTCTGCAGATCCGTGAGCCAGTAGCGGACCGCGTAGCGCGCGAAGCTCTCGTCGAAGTCCATCAACACACACGACGGCGCGGGCGACTTCGACACGCCGGGGATCGACGCATTCGCGAGCGCGGTCTGCACGTTCTCCGTGATGTCCGGTGGCGGGTGCCGGAAGTCGACGTTGAAGTACACCCAGCGCCGCCACTGCGTCGGCCCGTCTTCCACGCGACCGAGCCGCACGACCTCCGTCTTCACCAGCTTGCTGTTCGGTACGAACACCGTCTCGCCGTTGCGCGTGCGGACGGCGATGTACCGCCACCGCATGTCGACGATCTTCCCGGTGTGCCCCTCGATCTTGACCCAGTCGCCCGCGCGCACCGCGCTGTCCGATTGCAACACGAGCCCGGCCATCAGGTTCCCGAGCGTGTCCTGGAACGACAGACCGATGACCGCGGTCAGCACCGCCGACGTCGCGACGAGGCTGGTCACGTCGATCCCCGCGTTGCTCGCGACGACCACCAGCGTGATCACCAATACGCCGGCGCTCACCACGTCGCGGAGGATCGGCGGCGCAGCCCACCCGATCCGCGCGAGCGCCTCGAACGCCGCGAGCACCGCCGACGCCGCCAACGCGACCGCCCCGAACGTCAGCGCCGCGACGTGCGCCCAGCGCGCCGCCGGGACGCCGGACGAAGTGAGCGCGCCCGCCGTGATCACCGCGATGAGGTGCAGGAGCACCGCGATCGTGATCGTGCGGACGCGATCCTTCACGGCGCTCGTCCCGCCGCGCCGGATCATGAACAGCCCCACGAGGCCGGCCACGACGAACGCCGTGTGGCAGGCTACGAACTCTCTCAGGACCGCAGCGAAGAACTCGTTCATCGGGTTCGCGCTCAGGGTTCGAGCGGCAGGCGGAAGGTGAAGCGCGTCCCGCGGCGGGTGCTCTCGTAGATCACCGTGCCGCGGTGCTCGTCCGCGATCTGCCGCACCATCGCGAGGCCGAGGCCGGTGCCGCCGACCTTGCCGGAGGTCGCGAACGGCTCGAACACCCGGTCCTGCAGCTCCGCCGGGATACCGGAGCCGGTGTCCGTGAAGTGGATGACGAGATCGTCGCCCTCCTGGAGCACGCTGATTCGGAACGTGCCGCCGCCGGGCATCGCCTCGCGGGCGTTGCGCGCGATGTTGTGGAACACGCGGCGCATCTTCGTCTCGTCGAAGCGCGCCGCCCCGCGGTAGCGCGTGTCGAGCACGAGCGTGACGCCAGAGCCGGCGAACTCCTGCTCGAGGTAGTCGCGCATCTCGTCCATGAAGCGGTGGACGTAGACCTTGCGGATGAGGACGTTGCGCTCGCCGCGCGCGAACGCGAGGAGGTCACGGGTCATCGCCGACAGCAGATCGATTTGCCGGTTCACCATGTGCGCGTACTGCGATCGATCGTCGACGCTCTCGGAAGACGCCATGATCTGCGTGTAGCCGGAGATCAACGTCATCGGAGTCCGCATGTCGTGCATGACGCCCGACAGCATCCGCCCGATCGTCGTGAGCCGCGCCGACTGCTCGCGCTCCTTGCGCCGACGCTCCGCCGCGATCGCCCGACCCGCCTGCGCGGCGACGACCGTCAGCGTGGTCACGTCGCTCTGCGAGAAGTGCTTCTTGTCGCGCCGGTTGATCAGCTCGAACGAGCCGATGATCCCCGCGTCCTTCGTGCGAATCGGCACCGCGAGCACCGAGTGCGCGTTGATCCGCCCGCGGCGCATCCCCTCGAGGTCGTTCAGGCACACCG
>JAUHYN010001474.1 GCA_030426505.1 bacterium
GGTCGCGTCGATCAGCGATTGGAGCCGTGGAGACTGACGGACGAGATCGAACGGGAGGTTCGGCGCTTCTTCGGCGGGGCCCGACTGTTTGAACGGGAGCGTGCCGACGAGGCCGAGGTAGAGCAGGACGCCCGCGGCGAACACGTCGGCGGCCGGCCCGGATGGCGAGCCCGCGCGTTGTTCGGGCGCCATGAATCCCGGAGTGCCGCCGCGGTTCGCGTCGATATCCGCTCGTGACGACAGCCCGAAGTCGAGGATCTTCACGGCGCCATCTTCCGTGAGGAAGACGTTGCGCGGGTTGAGGTCGCGGTGCGTGACGCCGAGCGCGTGCGCGTGGGCGAGGCCGCGCGCGACTTCGCGCGCGACGTCGAGCGCTTCCTCGAGCGCCAGGGATCCGCGCTCGAATCGATCGGCGAGCGTCTCACCGCGGAGGAGCTCCAGCACGAGGACCACGCGGCCTTCGTGACGACAGACCTGGTAGAGCGTGACGACGTTCGGGTGATTGAGGCGCGCGGTGTTCTGCGCCTCCGCTTCGAAGAGCGCGCCCTCTTCGCCGTGGCGGCGGACGATCTTGAGCGCGACGTCGCGCCCGAGGAGGAGGTCGCGCGCGCGATACACCGCGCCCATCCCGCCCGCGCCGATCTTGGCGTCCACGCGGAACTGCTCGGCGACGACGACTCCGGATTCGAGGCCGGTGTCCAACGCGCCCAACGGGACCGACGGGGCGGCGGCGACGAGCGCGAGGAGTTTGTCGAGGTCGGTGCTCACCGGGCGACGTCGAGCGTAGCCCTGCTCGGGCTCGAGTCAATCGGCGGGTTCGGCCAAGGGAATGCGCCGAGTGCGTGCGAGACTTGTACGCGTCGTGTCCCCGCTCCTGTTCGGCCTCGTCGTCGCGCTGACGCCGTCGCCCGCGTTCGATGCGTTCCTCTCGACGGCGATCGAGCCGGCGGACGGCTTCGACGATCCGCGGGGCGCGCCGCGTGCGGTGGCGAGCGGTCGGGTGGCGTCGGTGGGAGGCGGGGCGGTCACGATCGATCACGTCTTCTACGAGAACCACGTGAAGCGCGAGGTGGTGTCGCGGTACGTCGGGGTCGAGTCGGTCGGCGTGAAGCCGGGGCAGGATGTGGCGCGGGGGGCGACGCTCGGTCGCGGGCGCGTGCGCGTCACGATCGACGGAGAGGCGGCGCGTCGCTTCGCGCGTG
>JAUHYN010000594.1 GCA_030426505.1 bacterium
CCCCGCGTAGCCGGTGGGGACTGGCCACGACGACGGCGCTGATGGTCAGGGATGGGGCCGTGCGCTTCACTCGAAGGGGACGATCGGCCCCGATCTCCAGGACATGAGCGACGGCCCCATCCGAGTCAGTTCGACGGCGAATCCTGTCTCGATCACGACCCTGCACAGGTAGGTGTCGTGGCGCTTCGGCTCGACGTGAGACGTCGGATCAGGGCGAATCGGGGTGGACGTCCACGAGGACCGTCTCGTTCGTCACCACGAGGATCGCGAGCGCGGCCGCCACCCCGAAGAGGACCGCGAATGCGATACCCAACCACAGCACGCGCCGCGATCGCGCGACCTCCGTGCGCGTGGCGTCGAGAGGCGCGGTGATCGGCTGCGGCACGCTCTCGGACGACGACACCGACACGACGGGCGTGACGATCGGCGGCATGTCGTCCAGCACGCTCCGCGACGGGAGCCGCTCGACCTGCGGCGTGCTCGTGTCGAGGAGGTGATCGATCCGCATGTCGAGGGCGGTGTCGGCGTCGCCGGCGTCGTCCACGTCGTAGCGCGGCTTCTCGTCCTCGAACGTACGCTCGCTCTCCGCGGGGGCCGCGACGTCGTCCTCGTCCGTCTTGTAGGGGAAGACGAGCTCTTCGGGCCGCTCGGTGATGCGCGTGGGGACGTCCTCGGGCGCGTCGTCCTCGCCGGTGTCCGCTTCGAGCGAGCTCGGCGAGGCCGGGATCCCGTCGTAGGTGTCGTCCTGTTCGACGGGTTCGATGACGGTGTCGTTGCGCTCGCCGAAGGTCTCGCGGGTCGATACGTCGCCGAATTCGAGCAGCGTCGAGTCGACGACGTCGACCTTGCGCGTGTCCGACGCCCACGGATCCGGGAACTCGGACGACACCGGAGCGACCACGACGTCGTTCTCCGAGGTGCGGTCGATGACGCGGACGCCGCCGTCCTCCGGCGGAGGAGTCCACAGGCCGAGCTGCGGCGCGTCCGCGCGGACGGTCGCCGGGTCGTCGGTGAGGAGGCTGAGGCGCGACAGCTCCGCGCTGACGTGGAGCGCGCTGGGCGGGCGGTCCTCGGGCTCCATCGCGAGCATGCTCAAGACGAGCTCCCCGAGTAATCCACTGTCGGGGATCGGCTTGGGCGGTGTCGTCATTTTCGCCACGAGGATCTGCTCGAGCGTTCCATTGAAGGGAGCCTCGCCCGTGAGCATCTCGTAGAGGATGACGCCGAGCGCGTAGACGTCGACCTGCGGCGTGATGGCGCTGGGGTCCACCTGTTCGGGGGCCATGTAGGTCGGCGTGCCGATGATGTAGCCGGTCTTGGTGAGGCGCTCCTTGTCGGTGCCTTCGCGGAGGCTCGCGACGATCCCGAAGTCGAGGATCTTCACGTCCTCGCGTTCGACCTCCCCGGTGAGGATCACGTTGCCGGGTTTGAGGTCGCGGTGGACGTAGCCCTGTCGGTGCGCTTCGGCGAGACCCGACGTGAGTTGTTCGAGGATGCGCCCCGCGTGGTCGCTGGACAGCGGCGCGCTCTGTTCGATGCGCTCACGGAGCGTGATGCCGTCGAGGAGCTCCATCACGAGGTAGACGAGGCCGTTCTTCAGTCGGCCGTAGTCGTGGATCGACACGACGTTGCGGTGACGGATGGAGCTCATCGCCTGCGCTTCGCGTTCGAAGCGCGTGGCGATGCTCTTGTCGGTCGCCATCTCGCCGAACAGGACCTTGATGGCGACGCGGGCGCCGTCGGCGACGCGGGTCCCGGAGAAGACGCACCCGGTCCCGCCGGCGCCGAGGAGATCGTCGATGCGGTGGCCGGCGATTTGGTGTCCGCGGAGCGCGTCGTCGCCCGAGTTCAGCCTCGTCCCGTCGAAACTGCAGAACTCTGGATCGGCCATGAAGACCGCCAGGCACTCGGGACATGCCCGCATCAGGCCGGAGCATACACGTCCGAGGCCGCGGCTTGAATCGAGCCCGGTCCCGACCGAGGATCGACCACGGCCATGGAGTACGGGATCCAGCGCAGGACGATCTACTGCGTGCCTCCGGAGGAGGACATCGACTGGATCTTCTCACTCTACGATCGCCAGGACGTCTGGGAGATGTTCGGGCTGCCGGGGCCGGGGCGGCTGAGGATCATGCGGACGTACCGCGAGGGCAACCTCGTGGTGGGTCTACTGAAGAGAGTCGCCGACGACAAACGCATCGGGTTCGCGGTGTTCTACCCGCCCAAGGGCAACTTCGACTTCTGGGAGTTCGGCTACGTGATCGACGAGGTGGCGGACCGCGACGCGTTCTCCGCCCTCAACGCGACCGACGCGATGGCGCACTACATGTTCGAACACCTCCGCGTCGACGCGGTCGGCTGGCGCACGCGCGCGGACAACCGCCAGGCGGACGCGGTCGTCCGGCGCCTCGGTTACGAACCGTTCGGTTCCTGGAGCGAAGGCGGCCACGACTACACGTTCTACCGCCTCGACCAAGCGGGCTGGGCGAAGCGCCGCGCGCGCCTCGACCGCGGCGAAGCGAAGCACCCGTCCGGCACGGGCGACACCTTCGTGACCTTGCTCGAGAAGCCGTACACACCGGTGAAGCCGGACCAAGGCCGTTAGCGGCGACGCAAGTTCGCCTGCGGCCTCTACGCTCGGCTTCGCGGAGCTGCGCACTCGCCTCCGGCTCGCTTGCCGACCCGGGCCGTTAGCGGCGAAGCAAGTTCGCCTGCGGCCTCTACGCTCGGCTTCGCCGAGCTGCGCACTCGCCTCCGGCTCGCTTGCCCGACCAGGGCCGTTAGCGGCGAAGCAAGTTCGCCTGCGGCCTCTACGCTCGGCTTCGCCGAGCTGCGCACTCGCCTCCGGCTCGCTTGCCGGGAGCTAGCCCCAGTCCTCGACCGACCAGTTGCGCGACTGAGCGAGGCGGCGCAGGCGCGGGTCCGGGTGGACGACGACCGGGCGGCCGACGGCTTCGAGGACGGGGAGGTCGGCCATCGAGTCGGTGTAGAACGCGCACTGGTCGAGGCCGACGTCGTGGGTCTCGGCGTAGGCGGAGGCGAGGACGAGTTTGCCGTTGCCGTAGCAGAGCTCGCCGTCGGGTTCGCCGGTGAAGACGCCGTCGGTGCCGACGCTGAAGCGGTTGGCGAGGTAGGCGTCGAGGGCGAGCTCGCGCTGGACGTGTTCCGACAGGTAGTTCGACGCGGAGGTGAGGAGGACGAGCTGGTCGCCGGCTTCGCGGTGTCGGGTGAGGGCGGCGGCGGCGCCGGGGCGGTAGAGCGATTTGACCTGCGTGTCGTAGAAGGCGTCGACGCGCGCGCGCATGTCGTCTTCGCGTGTGCCTTCGAGGGAGCGGATGGCCATGCGGATGCCGGCTTCGAGATCTACGAAGCCGGCGCTGTACCGCATGAGCCAGATTCCGGCGCGGGCGAAGTCGAACCACCCGATCCCGCCGCGCCGGAACTCTTCCATCAGCCAGAGGCCGCCCGAGTTCCTGCGGATCAGCGTCTTGTCGAAGTCGAAGAACGCGATGCCCACGCCGTCCGCATTGTGGCGGATCCTAGTGGACCGCGTCGACCCGAACGACGGTGCCGTCCGCGAGCTGCGCGAGGAGGAACACCGTGCCGTGTGCGTCGCTCGTGGCGAAGACGTTCACGATCGTGCCTTCGGCCAGGGTCGGGAGCGCGAAGCTGACGTCGGGGTGGTGGTCGTCGTTCACGTCGAGGCCGATGACGTACGCGCCGGCCGGGACCTCGAGCGCTTCGCCCGCGGCGCCGAACGGGACGTCTTCGTACAGCGGCGCGCCGCCGGTGATGATGTTGACCTCGCCCACGCCGACGGCGGTGTGGATCGCGCGGATGCGGATCTTGCCCGCTTCCGGCGCGGAGAGGTCGTCTTCGAGCACGAGCGCGTCCGCCATCGCGGCGAGGCCGAACACGGCGACGGTGTAGTTCGCGTCTTCGGCGAGGTCGAGCGTGAGCGGGCCGAGGAACGCGTCTTCGAGGAGGCCGGTGGAGACCGCGATGTCGTTGTCGCCCGCGGGGAGCTCGAGGTAGCCGGTGCCGTCTTCGAACTCGATCGTCGCGGCGTTCGCGCCGTTGGCGAAGACGTTCACGGCCGGGGCGTCGGGCGACAGGTGAAGGGCGCGGGCGTTCGCGGTGGCGGGCGGCGCTTCGACGTGGCGCGGGCGGACCGGGATCGTCGTGCCGTCGGCGAGCTGCACGAGGAGGAACGCGCCCTCGGTGTCGGTGACCGCGAAGATGTTCGCGGAGGCGCCGTTCGGGAGCTCGGGGAGGTCGAAGACGAGCTCGGGGTTCGCGTCGTCGTCGAGGTCGAGGCCGAAGCTGTGGACGCCGGCCGGCGCGGGGAACTGACCGGACGCGGCGCCGAACGCCACGTCGGCGAGGAGGATGTCGTTGTTGTCCGCGTTGAGGACGTCGACTTCACCCACGCCGACCGCGGCGTGGACGAGGCGGATGCGCGCGCCGTTGGCGACGGGCGAGCGGTCTTCGGGGAGCACGAGGAGCTGGAGGTTCGCGACGCTGTCGAACGCGACCGCGGTGAAGGCGTCTTCGGAGGCGAGGTCGAGCTCGGCGCTGATCACGGCGTCGGCCTGGCCGGTGGCGGTGACGTCGAACGTGTACGTGTCGGGGGGGAGCTCGATGAACGCGGTGCCGCGGGTGAACTCGAGGTCCTCGACGCCGAGCGCGCCGTTGGCGAGGACGTCGACGTTGGGCGCGTCGGGGGAGAGGTGGAGTACGCGGATCGCGGCGGGCGCGATCTCTTCCGGCTCGGGCATCATCATCTGCGCGCCGGACGACAGGTACGAACGGAGGACGACGGTGCCTTCTTCTTCGACGGCGTAGAGGTCGACGAGCTGGCCGGTGGGGAGCTCGGCGAGGTCGTAGATCAGGTCGGCCGCGGCGTCGGCGTCGACGTCGATGCCGATGCGGCGCGAGCGGACCGGGATCTCCGCGGGCGCGCTCGCCGTACCGAACTCGAGGCCTTCGACGACGCGGTTGGCGGCGTCGAGATCCCACACGTCGATCGCGCCGACGTTCGGTGCGCCGTGGACGAGGCGGATCGCGGTGACGTTCGAGGACGCGTCCTCGACGACGACGTTTCGATCGCCGAGCACGACCGCGGTGTAGCGGCGCTCGGCTTCGACGTTGAGGTCGATCGTGCGTAGGCGTTGACCGGACCAGACGACGTCGAACGAGACGCGACCGGCGGGGACGGGGACTTCGACGCTCGGCGCGCCGTACGCGAGGCCGCGCACGGTCGGCGCGTCTTCACCCGCGAGGAAGATGTCGACGGGCGCGAGGTCGGGCGCGAGGTGGGTGAGCGCGACGAGCGCGGTCCGCTTCTCGGCGGGCGGCGCGTCGGTGATGGACTGGGCGGAGCACGCTACGAGGGCGGGGAGGGTGAGGACGGCGATGCGACTTGTGTTCATGGATGGGGGCTTCCTTTCGGAGAGTGACTTCGCCCCCGGTCCGCGAACGGATGCGGCCGGTCGAAAAAAGATCGCGTGCGGGCCGGTGTGGCGCGGCGCACAGCGCGGGATCATCGGTTCGGAGGAAAAAGGCGTGGTCCGAAGGAGAATCTCGGACGTACTGCATCCAGAGGCCCCTTTGCGTCGAAGAACACAAGCGGGTAAGCGCCCGAGTTGGACG
>JAUHYN010000595.1 GCA_030426505.1 bacterium
CGGATGATTGAACAACAGCCGGCCCCTGTCCGAGGGCGGTTATCCCCCGGACCGAGCGTTTCGGCAAGTCTTCAGCCCGAGGAGCAGCAGCGCGAACACGCTCCACCCCGCGAATCCACCGCCTGTCGTG
This sequence comes from bacterium, assembly GCA_030426505.1. Taxonomy (GTDB): domain Bacteria; phylum Myxococcota; class Kuafuiibacteriia; order Kuafuiibacteriales; family Kuafuiibacteriaceae; genus JAUHYN01. The sequence continues at coordinate 131 of JAUHYN010000595.1, forward strand.
GTGCATCCGCCCGCCTCGTCGTCGCTCGCGGGGGCGCGCACGGCGCGACCGTGACACGCACCACGCGCGCCTATCGGATACAGCGCGCAGAGCGCCGCGACGTCGTCGGGCTCCAGCGAGCGCTTGGTGGCGTCGCACGGATCGACCTGCGGAGACATCGTGGGATCGTCCGGCCCCCCCACGAACGCCGTCGTGTGCGCGAGCCCGACGAGGTGCCCGATCTCGTGGATGAGGACGGCCCGCGTGTCGTGCGGGATCGGCGCGCCGTCGCAGCCGGTGGTGACGTCGACGAGCACGTGTTGCGCGTGGTTCAGCTCGATCAGTCCGGAGCGGATCTCACCGGTCGCCTGGACGTAGATGACGGCGGTCGACGCGACGGCGTCGGGATCGTGCTCCCAGTCGGCTTCGACCGCCGTGAGCACCGTGCCCGTCGCGCCGGGCGCCACGACGCCCGCGATCTCGAAGTCGAGATCCGAACACGACACCTCGGACCAGGTGTCGAAGGCGGCTTCGATGTCGGCGAGCGGGACACCGATCCCCGCCTGAACGGCGTACGGGATCGTCCGCGTGGGCCACGCGAGCGGGACGTCGGCGTCGATCTCGGAGACGTTGCACTCCCACGCCCACGCCGCCGAGGGCCAGGCGAGCGCGAGCGCGAAGAGCAGGGATCGCATCAGGCGTCGACGACCGCCTGGATCTCTTCGTCGGTCAGCGTGCGCGCCGACTGCTTGGCCTTCTCGAGGATCTTCTTGCCGAGCTCCTTGTCGAAGTGGTGACCGCGCTTCTTGAGCCAGTAACGCACGTTCGACATGCCGCTCATCGGGCCGACCTCGATCTCCTGCTCCTTGCCGAACAGGCCGGCCGGCACACCGGAGTAGACGCGGTCCGCGAGCCAGGTGTCGTCGCGGTCGAACGCCTTCACGATCGCGGCGGCGTGGACGCCGGTCGCGGTGCGGAAGGCGTCGGTGCCCGCCAGCGGATAGTTCCGCGGGATGGGCCAGTCACACGCGCGCGAGACGACCTGGCAGTACTCGAGCAGCGAAGTGAGATCGTTGTCGAGGTGACCGAGGAGCTTGAGGTTCACGAGCACCTGATCGAGCGCCGCGTTGCCGACGCGCTCGCCGATCCCGAGGCACGTCCCGTGGACGCGGTCGGCGCCGGCCTCGAGCGCGTAGATCGCGTTGGTCACGCCGAGGCCGCGGTCGTTGTGACCGTGCCAGTCGATCTTCACGTCGACGTTCATCCCGGCGATGAGGCCCCGGGTCCAGCGGATGAGATTGAAGATGCCGTCCGGCGTGGAGTGACCGACGGTGTCGCAGAGGACGAGCCGCTTCACGCCGAGATCGATCGCGTGGCGGAAGAGGCGATCGAGATCCTTGGGGTGACTGCGCGTGGTGTCCTCGGTGACGTACGCGACGTCCATCCCCTCCCCGACCGCGAACTTGATGGTGGCCTCGGAGGTCTCGAGGATGTGATCGACGGTCCAGGTCTCGGCGAACTGGCGGATCGGCGAGCTGCCGATGAACGTGTAGACCTCGATCGGGATGCCCGCCTTCTGGCTCACGTCGACGACCGGCGCGATGTCCGCTTCGACGGTTCGGCACGCGCAGTTGGCCTGGATGGGGAGCTTTTGGTTCGCGATCTCCTGAGCGAGCCTGAGCACGTCGTTGTACGCGCGGGGGCCGGCGCCGGGGAGACCGATGTCGCTGGTCGTGATGCCGATCTTGGCCTGGAGGTGGAGGATCTCGAGCTTGTCCTCGATCGACGGGTCGGTGACCGAGGGGGACTGAATACCGTCCCGGAGGGTCTCGTCGTCGAACTCCGGCTTCTTCTTGAGGACCGGGCCGCGACGATCGATCTCGTTCCAGTCGTAGATCAGGTCGTTCCCGGGCATCACGTCGTTCGCCATACTTCGAGCAAGCCACGGTGCGCGGCGCCGACGCAAGACCGATTGTCGCCGGGGCGGCCCTGTCCCTATAGGATGCGCTCATGCCCGCGGATACGGCGTACGGCTCCGAGGAGCGGGGCCTGGGCGTGGCGCCCAGCAGCATGATGGACGAGGTGCTGTTGCCGCGGAAGAGCCTCTCCGTCGGCGCGATGGGGCGCGGCGACGAAGGCCGCCGCTACCGGCTCCTCGCGCCGATCGATCGCGGCGGGATGGGCGAGCTGTTCCTCGCGGAGATGACCGCGCCGGGGCAGGACTCGGCGTACGTGGTGCTCAAGCGCCTCCTCGCGGACCTCCTCGACGACGACAAGTACGTCTCGATGTTCCACTCCGAGGCCGCGGTGATGTCGAAGCTGAACCACGGCAACATCGTCCGCGTCTTCGACATGCCGGTGATCGACGGCGCGCCGTGCCTCGCGATGGAATACGTGCGCGGCCGGAACGTGCAGCAGATTTTGACGCGGCACGACGAGCTGGGGACGAAGATCCCGCCTGCGATCGTCCTGCGGATCATGGCGGACGTCCTCGACGGCCTCGCCTACGCACACGACTTCCACCTCGAGGACGGCACGCCGCTCAACCTCGTCCACCGCGACGTCACGCCGGGCAACGTGCTCGTGTCGTTCGACGGCGACGTGAAGCTGACGGACTTCGGGATCGCGAAGTCGCAGATGTCGGCGGTGTCGACGACGGTCGGCATCGTGAAGGGCAAGGCGCGGTACCTGTCGCCCGAGCAGATCCTCGGCGAGGCGGCGACGCCGTCGTCGGACGTGTTCTCGGCGGCGTCGGTGATCTGCGAGATGCTCACCGGCACTCCGACCTTCGATCGCGCGTCCGTCCCGAAGACGCTGTACGCGATCGTGAACGGCAACCGCCCGAACCTCGAGGAGGCGCTCGACTTCCGCGCGCCGCTCCTCGTGCAGACGCTCGACCGCGCGCTCGCGTCGAAGCCGCCGGATCGCATCAAGACCGCCGCGGAGTTCCGCGATCAACTCGAAGCCGCGATGCGCTTGCTCCCCAACGGGCGCGCGGACCGCGAGGCCGTCGGCGCGTACATCTCGCAGCTGTTCGCCGACGCCGAAGATCCGCTCGCGCGCTACGAGGCCGCCCCCGCCGGCATCGCGTCGCCGGGCGGCGTGCCCGAGAAGACCGAAGCGGAGGTCGCGACGGTCCACGGCTACCAGCCGGCCCCGCCACCGCCGATCGACGACCTCGAGAAGTCGAGCCAGCGCTTCGTGGGCACCGAGCTGATCCGCGAGCGCCCGCGCCAGGAGTCGGACGTGTTCCGGCAGGCGCGCACCAGCGGCATCGGACAGGTTCAACCGCCGCCTCCGCCGCCGCCCTCTTCGGACGACGAGTACGCCACGGACGATCCGTCGGTGCCGTCCGCCGAAGCGCTCGCGCTCGCGGCCGCGTCCGCGCAGGCGGGCCCGACGCAGATCGTCCGCGGCCAACCCGTGGACGCCCCCGGCGCCACTCAGCAGACGAGCGCCGAGGATCCGAACGAGTCCGTGGATGAAGCGCTGTCCGTGCTCGCGTGGCTCCAGGCCCGGCAGTCGGCGGACGCCCTCGCGGCTGATAGAGGCACGCCCGCGCCCTCGATCTCGGGGCCGTCGATCACGAGCTCGACCTCCGCGCCCCAGCTCGACCTGAAGGCGCTCTCCGTTCCGGACGAGCCGCTCCCCAACCTGAAGAACACCGGCGGCAAGACGCTGATGGTGTTCCTCGGCGGCCTCGCGCTCGGCGTTGTGCTCACCCTCGGCGTCCAGTCCATTATTGCCACGCCCGAGGCGCCCGCGACCGAGGCGATCGCTCGAGTAGAATCCACCGAAGCGAAGACTGAAGACCCACCGCCGCCGCCCGTGGAGGCGGCCCCGGTCGAGCTCGCGCCCCCCGACGAGACCACCGAGCCGGACGCCCCGGACGAGGCCCCCGTCGAAGAGGCCGCGGAGGCGCCAGCCGCTCCCGCTACGTTGGACGTCCTCTACCCGCGCGGCGCGCGCGTGCGCGTGAACGGCCGCCTGCTCAAGCGGCGCGTCCCGGTCCACGGACTGACGCTCGACGACAAGAAGAACACGGTCCGCATCTTCAAACGCGGCTACCGCAAGGTCATCTCGTTCACGCCGGAGCCCGGCGCCGCGTACGAGATGAGCCGCAAGCTCAAGAAGCGCTGAAGCGCCGACGCGCGCTCAACGGCCGTACTCGTACGCGACCCTCAACATGATCTGCCGCCCCTGCCCCGGGAGCGGCGAGTGGTAGCCACGATAGGGCTGCGGGTACTGCGCGACCGTGTCCAACAGATCGTGCGCCGCGAGCGTGAGATCGAGACCCTCGACGGCGAGGTTCCGCGCGGTCACCGCGAGCCCCAGGAGGACTTCGCTCGAGAGCTTCTGGGGATCGTCCTCGTCCTCGTCGATGACCGCGTAGCGATCCGCGAGCCACACGAAGGACGGCGTCACGAACAGATCGCGGATCGGCTCGTAGATCACGCGCGCTGTGACCTTGTGCCGCGGCGCCCCGAGGAGCGCGTTGCCCGGCTCGACGTCGTAGTCCTCCACCGGCGTGCCCACGCTCATGTAGTGCGCGTAGGACAGCATCGCATTCAGGTTGTTCAGGCGCTGACGCAGCTCGAGTTCACCGCCCAGCGTCGAGCTCGCGCCGCGGTTGAAGTACGTCTCTTCGTCGAGGTCCTCGTCGTAGACGTAGATCAACGGGTCATCGATGCGCGTGAAGAAGCCGTTGCCCGTGACCCGGAGGCCGAACGGGAACTGGTAGCCGACCTCGCCTTCGATCACCGACGTCCGCTCGCGTCCGATCACGTTGTCCGGATCCACCGTCGTCTCGAGGCTCGTGTTCTGGAACGAAGGTGTCCGGAAGGCCTGCGCGGCGAGGAGCTTCGCGTGGAGGCCGAAGTCGAACACTCGCGTGAGCGCGACGCGTGGGACGGCCGCGAATCCGAACTTGTCGTGGATCTCCATGCGCGCGCCGGCCGTCACGTTGACGTAGGGCGTGGGCCACAGCAGCTGTCCGAACACCGCGGTGGTGAAGAAGTCGAGGCGACTGACGCTGTCGCCGTCGTCGTTGGTGAAGAGGTTCTCTTGGAACGCGTCCGGGTTCTCTTCGACCGCGTTGGCGACGGCGTAGTCGTAGAACGCCTCGACGCCGAACACGACGTTCGCGGTGTCGAACGCGTCCCAGCTGACCGTCACTCCCGCGAGGTAGCGGTGGTAGGTCTGCCGCAGGAAGAGCGCCAGATCGACCTGCTCATCGAGGCGCTCTTCGGTGGTCGGCGTCGTGAACCAGGGCTGCTGTTGTTTGTAGCTTAGCCGCGGCGTGACGGTGAGGCCGGGGACGAGATCGAGGTCCGTCTTCACCTCCGCGTAGATGCCCGAGTGGCGGTAGCCGTGACTGAACTCGGTCAGCGCGTCGAAGCCGTCCTGGCTGTCGAGCCCGTAGCGATCGATCAACAGTCGCGCGCGCGTCTTCTCGTAGCGGAGCGCGGCGCTGACGAACGCGGGCCGGATCTCGCTCGCGTCGCCGAGCTGCATCTCGGTGCCGTCGATCGCGG
>JAUHYN010000596.1 GCA_030426505.1 bacterium
CGTCCTCGATCTCCGGGACCTCGTCTACTACTTCGGCCTGATCGTCCTGTTCCTCGCGCTGAACACGTTGGTGGTCCGCGCGAAGGGCTGGAGCCAGGGCGTGGGGACCGCGCCGCTGCGGCGCTCGGTCCGCACCACGCTCGCGCTCCTCGCGGCGAACCTCGTCGCGGTGAACGTATTGCTGTCGGACGTCAGCGCGCTGCGCATCGACATGACGGAGCGCGGTGAGTACAGCATCTCGAAGGTCACGAAGGACCTCGTCCGTTCGCTCGACGAGCCGCTCCTCATCCGCGGCTACTTCTCCGAGAAGACGCACCCGCTGCTCGCGCCGATGGTGCCGCGCCTGCGCGACATGATCGAAGAGTACGGCGAGATCGCCGGCGGCAAGGTCGTCACCGAGTACGTCGATCCGCGCGAGGACGTGGAGATGGAGAAGGAGGCGAACCAGCTCTACGGGATCAAGAGCTTCCCGTTCCAGGTCGCCGACCGCCTCGACAAGTCGGTGGTCAATTCCTACTTCAGCATCCTCATCAAGTACGGCGACCAGTTCCAGGTGCTCACGTTCCAGGACCTCATCGAGGTCACGGCGACGGACCCGACGAACGTCGAGGTCAAGCTGCGGAACCCGGAGTACGATCTCACGCGCGCGATCAAGAAGGTCGCGTTCGGGTTCCAGACGCTCGACGCCGTGCTCGCGGAGCTCGCCGAGCCGGCGAAGCTGTCGATGTACGTGACGACGAGCGCGCTCCCCGAGAACTTCGTCGAGACCCCCGCGAAGATCGAGGGCGTGCTGAAGAAGATCTCGGACGAGGCGAACGGGAAGTTCACGTACGTGAAGGTCGACCCGGACGCGCCGGGCTCCGCCGTGACGCGCGCGGACCTGCAGAAGCTCGGCCTGCGCCCGTACGCGATGCTGTTCTCGGAGCAGTCGTTCTACCTGCACCTCGTGCTCGACGTGGACGGCCAGCTCGAGCTCATCCCGCTCCCAGAGCCCTTCTCGGCGGCGGACTTCGAGAAGGACGTGAAGGCGGCGCTCGAGCGCTCGACGCCCGGCTTCCTGAAGACGGTCGGGATGTCGAAGCCGAAGACGGATCAGCCCGACAACCTCCCGCCGCAGCTTCGCGCGCAGATGCCGCCGCCGCCGCCGGACCTCACGCGGGCGATCACGAAGCAGCTCTCGGAGACGTACACGGTCGACACCTCGGACCTCACGAACGGCAAGGTCGACGGCGACGTGGACGTCCTCGTGGTGTTCGCGCCGAAGGACTACGACGAAAAGCAGCGCTTCGCGATCGACCAGCAGCTCATGCGCGGCGGCACGGTCATCGTGATCGGCGGCAAGTTCGAGCTCGACACCCACGGCGGCCAGAGCGTGAAGATCAACAAGATCACCACCGGCCTCGAGGAGCAGCTCGCGAGCTACGGCGTGGAGCTCGGCGACGCGATGGTGATGGATCCGCAGAACGAGCCGTTCGCGATGCCGGTCGAGCGCGACCTCGGCGGCATGCGCGTGCGCGAAGTCCAGTACCTCCCCTACCCGTTCTTCCCGAACGTGCGCTCGGACGGAATGAGCGACTCGTCGCCGGTGGTGGCGGGCCTCGCAGGCGTGACGGTGCCGTGGGCCACGGCGCTCACGGTGAATGTGCCGACCGCAGAGGGCGAGGACGCCGCGAAGCGCGAAGCGATGGTGCTGCTGCAGTCGTCGGAGGACTCGTGGACGACGACCGACACCAACGTGCAGCCCGACTTCAAGACCTACCCGCAGGCGGGCTTCGCAGGCGCGCCGGGCGAGACGAAGCGTTACCCGCTCGCGGTCGTAGTGACCGGTGAGTTCGATAGCTTCTTCAAGGGCAAGAAGGACCCGACCGGCGCCGGCGCGATCCTGGAGCGCTCGCCCGACTCGGCGCGGCTGGTGGTGATCGGTTCGTCGGCGTTCGCGAACGACGTCGCGATGAGCCTGTCGCGCCAGGCGGCGATGAACCTCGAGCTCGTGCAGAACTTGGTGGACTGGGGCGTCGAGGACGTCGACCTGCTCACCATCCGGTCGCGCGGCACGTACGCGCGGACGTTGGCGCCGCTCGACAAGAAAGAGCGCCTCACCTACGAGCTCGTGAACTACGCGGTCGTCGCGGTGGGGATGTTGGTGATCGTGGGTCTGGCCTACGGACGCCGCCGCTCGATGGCGCCGCTCGATCTCGACAAGAGCGCCAAGGACAAGTCGACGTTCGCGCCGGAGAAGGGCGCGCAGGAGGCCTGATCATGACGAAGACGAACAAGATCCTCGGGGGCCTGCTGGCGCTCCAGATCGTCCTCATCATGGGGATGCGGTTCACCAGCGCGCCTTCGCTCGACTACACCTCGACCCCCGTGCTGCCCGGGCTCGACGCCGACAAGGTGACGAGCGTGGAGGTCTTCGGGCCTCCCAAGAGCGGCGACGGCCCGGACCAGAACCACGTCATCATCGCCAAGAAGGACGGCGCGTGGGGCGTGGCCACCGCGGACGACTTCCCGGTCGACGCGACGAAGGTGAAGGAGCTCCTCGACAAGCTCGCGGCGCTGAAGTCGCGGACGCGGGTGCTCGACAGCGAGACGTACCACGAGAAGTTGGAGGTCTCGCCCGAGAAGTTCCAGCGGAAGATCGTGCTCGACGCGGGCGACAAGAAGCACGTGCTGTTCGTCGGTTCGTCGGCGAGCTTCAAGAACGTCCACGTGCGCGTGGACGGGCAGAACGACGTGTACCTCGTGAACGACTTCTCGACGACGGACGTCGGCGACCGCGCGTGGCACTGGGTCGAGCGCGACTACGTGAAGATCGACAAGGCGAACGTCTGGTCGGTCGACGTGAAGAACGCGAAGGGCCAGATCACCCTCGAGAAGAACCCGGTCGACTCGAAGTGGGCGGCGCTCGGGATCTCGGAGGCACTCGACACCTCGAAGGTCGACGACCTCGTCCGGAAGGCGACGACGATCAGCCTGGAGGCGCCGGTCGCGAAGACGGTGAAGCCGGAGTTCGGGCTCGACGCCCCGTCGGCGACGGTGACGCTGGTCACCGGGACCTCGACGATCGCCGGGACGCCGCCGCCGAAGACCGATACGGTGACCGTCCTCGTCGGCAAGAAGATCGAGTCGGACAACCAGTACTACGTGAAGGCTTCGACCTCCGACTACGTGGTGAAGGTCCAGGCCTACGCCGTCGAGCCGCTCGTGAACAACGGCAAGGAAGCGCTGCTCCCGAAGAAGGAGGAGTAGGCGTTAGACTCGGGGCGTGCTCCGTTCGGCCGCCCCGCTCGCCCTCCTCTTCGCCGTCGCGCTCGCGCGCGACGCGCGCGCGGCCGAGTACGACGCGACGCCCGCTACGTACAGGAACCTCCTCGGACAGCTCGCGCCCGGCGACACGCTGCGCCTCGGCGCCGGCACGTACGGCGGGCTCCCGATCAGCGGACTCGAGGGCACGCCGGCCGCGCCGATCGTGATCACCGGGCCGGACAGCGGCGCCCCCGCGATCATCGCGGGCGATCCCAACCGCAACACGGTGAGCATCCGCGACGCGGCGTACGTGACGCTGCGGAACTTCGAGATCGACAACGGCGGCTTCTTCGTCGACGGCGTGAAGGCCGAGGGCGACGCTCAGTACGCGCACCACATCACGATCGAGGGGCTCTACATCCACGACTTCGGGCCCAACCAGCAGCTGGTCGGCATCAACACGAAGTGCCCCACGTGGGACTGGGTGATTCGCGGCAACGTGATCGAGGGCGCGGGGACCGGCCTGTACCTCGGCAACTCGGACGGCAACGAGCCGTTCGTGCGCGGCGTCGTCGAGCACAACTTGGTCGTGAACCCGCTCGGCTACGACATGCAGATCAAACACCAGAACCCGCGCCCGAACCTCGCGGGGATGCCGACCGGGGACAGCGTCACGATCATCCGCCACAACGTGTTCATGAAGTACGCGAACGCGTCGATGGGCGGCGACGCGCGGCCGAACCTGTTGGTGGGGCACTGGCCGCTGTCGGGCGTGGGCGTGAACGACCGGTACGAGATCTACGGGAACTTCTTCTACGAGAACGCGAGCGGATCGGAGGGGCTGTTCCAGGGCGAAGGGAACATCGCGTTCTACGACAACGTCCTCGTGAACACGTTCGGGGGCGGCGCGAACTTCCAGGCGCAGAACGACGTGCCGAAGCAGATCGACGTCTTCTCCAACACGATCGTGGTCGCGCAGACCGGCGTGGGGATCTACGGCGCGGACGGGAGCTTCACGCAGACGATCCACGGCAACGCGATCTACGCGGGCACGCCGCTCAACGGCGGTGGCACCGCGTCGGCGAACGTCACGGGCTCGGTCGGCCAGGCGAACGCCGCGCTGGTGTCGCCGAGCGGCGGGCTGGGCACGCTGAACGTCTTCCCGAGCGGCGCCGCGCTCCAGATCGGCGGCATCGATCTGTCGCGCTTCGGCGCGATGACGGATTTCGACCGCGACTTCGACGGCCGCCCCCGCAACGGCGCGCAGGCCGGCGCCTACGGCACGAGCGGATCGTCCGCGGGGTGGATGCTCGCCGAATCGATCAAGACCCTCGACCCGAACGTGATGCCCCCGCCGCGCGACGGCGGCGTGGATCCGATCGACGCCGGCTTCGACGACGCGGGCACCCCGATCGACGCCGGCTTCCGCGACGCCGGTCCGCCGGATCCGAACCGCGACGCCGGCTTCCGCGACGGCGGCCCCGTGGACCCGAACCGCGACGGAGGCCCCGTCGCCGTGGTCGACGGCAGCCCGGTGGTCGGCACCCGGGGCACGACCGGGGGCTGCGCGTGCGCGACGGAGCGAGGCGAGCGCAGGGCCGGGGCCCTCGTGTGGGCGGTGCTGCTCTGCGTTGGGCTGCGTAGGCGACGGGCCCGCTGACGTCGTCGTCCGTCGCGGCCTCGGAGCCTTTACGGCGCCGAGTCAGGCGACCGTCGGATCCTCAGGCGTCGCCGCGTTCGAGCGCGCCGAGCCACGCGTCGGCTCCCTCCGGATCGAAGAACCCGCCCGCGCCGATACCAGGCGGGAGCCGCGCGGGCGCCAGCACGTTCGCGACGAAGCGGTACGCGGGCGGCGCGACGCCGTCGTCTCCTATCGCGGGCCGCTCACCGGCCTGCACGACGAGGGCGCCCGCGCGCTCGTGCGTCACCACCTCGGGCCGCGCGGCGAGCGAGGCGCGCAAGTGCTCGAGCCCGCCGCACTGCTGCTCGATCGAGAGCCGGGACACGAGCGTCAACCAGTTCGCGCGCTTGATGCGCGGGAGGAAGCGCACGTGGCCGGGCCAGTACGCGAGGAGCCGGCGGCCGACCCAGCCGTACGACTCGTAGTTCAGCCCCGGGTGCCGCGCGAGCGCGGACCCCACGGCCGGCGCCATCACCGCGCGGAGCACGCTCGAGCCGGCCTCCTCGTACGCGTTCAGGCCGTAGCCGACGTGGCCGGAGACGAACGCGCCCTCGCGGACGGCGCGGAGCGCGTGTACCCACTCGAGCAGCGCGCCCGGGCGCGCGAGCGGGTGGTCGAGCGGGAACGTCGCGAGGATGGAGGTCACACCCGGCGAGTAGAAGATGCGGCCGTGCGCCTCGTAGGTCGCGCGGTTCTTCTCGAGGAGGG
>JAUHYN010000597.1 GCA_030426505.1 bacterium
TTCGCCGAGGCGTACCTCCAGGGAGCGCATCGGCACGCGCCCCGCAAGCTGCTGGCGATCCCTGCGGCGGCGGTTCAGATCATCGACGACCACCCGTCCGTGTTCGCGCGCGTCGGCGACACGAGCGCGGGTCAGCTCGAGGATCCGGAGGCGTCGGATCTGTTCGGCGCGCTGTCCGTGCTCGACGAGGTCGACGACGGCCTCGGCTTCGGCGAGGACGACGTCTCGTTCGAGACGATGTCGCGCTCCGAGGCGCGCCCGTCGATCGCGATGGACGAGCGCCAGGCGATCCCGGTGCCGCCCACGCAGCCGAACCCGATTCCACGCGGCGCCTCGATGGTCGACCCCGAGGAGTTCGGCGCGGGCGGCCCGGCCACGACCAAGGGGTCGGTGATCCCGGACGACGACGACGACATCCTCTACGACGACGTCAGCGGCGTGGAGCTCTCGTTCGAGGCGAACAACGAGGAGACCTCACCGGTCGAAGACGGGCAGGTCGTCTCCATATCCCAACTCATCGGCGTCACCGGCGACGCGAGCGAACCCGACGTCATCGAGCTCGGCGGCCACGACAGCCGCGACGCCCCGAACCCGTCGAGCGTGTCGATCAGCTTCGGGTCGATGTCCGTCTCCGTCAGCGGGATCCAGGACGCCGTCGAGGAACCGGACGAGTTCACGACGGTCAACGAAGAGGAAGGCGACCACGAAGAGCAGATCCGGAGCCTCCGCGCCGACGTCCTCGACATCGAAGACGAGACCACCGTCGGCGGCGACGGCGACGAGCTCGCCGGCCTCGGTCCGATTTCCGACCTCCCGACCGACGACAAGGGCGGGCTCCTCGTCTCGGAGAGCTTCGACTTCGGCGTCGATCAGCAAGCCGCCTTGCGCAGCGCCGCGATGCGACGCCCGTCCCCCACGGAGCCGCCGCCGCCCGTTCGGCCGGTGTCGATGGTCGACGCGCCGGGCGGCGTGGAGACCGGAGCGGGGAGCGAAGAGGCGCCGATCCGGAGCCAGCGCCCGAACAACGTGAGCGCGCTGCGCGCGGTGGTGGAGCGCAACAAGCGGCCGGTGCGCGAGAAGAACCGCGCGTCGCCCGCGCCCTCCGAGCCGATGCGCGCGGCGCCGTCCGTGCCGCGCTCGCCGATGGCCGCGTCGCCGACCGGGCCGCGCTCACCGATGTCCGCATCGCCGACGGGGCCGCGCTCGCCGATGGGCACACCGGTGCGCGCGATGGGGACGCCCGGGATGCGCGCGACCGGATCCGGGATGCCGAACCCCGCGCGCGGGAGCGTCGGCGAGGCGTACCCGCCGATCGCGCAGGTGCAGGTCCGCCGCACGTCGATCTGGACGACCGTCATGTACTTCATGGTGGGGATCGCGGTCGTGCTCGCGGTCGCCGCGGCGGTGTCGTCGATCCTCCTGAAGAAGCGCGGCACCGTCCCGATCGCGCCGCTGCAGCCGGCGGAGCGGCCGGAATCCGAGACGGGCGCGCCGCCGCCCGAGGAGGCCGCCGGCCTCGCGGCGGCGGACGGAGACGCCGACGACGCCGACACCGCGGACGCGACCGACGACGAGGCGAAGGGCGACGCGCCGAAGGGCGAAGCGCCGAAGGGCGAGGAGGCGAAGCCCGAGGAACCGAAGGGCGACGCCGTCGCCGCGCGCGACACGAAGGTCGACGAGACGCCGACGTCCGCGCTGCCGCCTCCGCCGAAGACGGCGCCCCCGCCGAAGCGGGCGCCGCCGCCCGAGACGAAGCCCGCGCCGCCGCCGGCCGAGCCGAAGCGCACGGTCCGCAAGGCGCCGCGGAAGAGGGCCAAGCGACGCCGCGCGCGGCGCTCGACCGGCTCCAAGCTCGCGACGTTGGAGTTCAAGTGCGCCGAGCCCACGGAGATCTACATCCCGAAGGTCGGCAAGTGGCCGGACGAGACGCGCCTCAAGAAGAGCGTGCCGCCCGGTGACTACCGCGTGACGTTCACGCGCGACGGGCGCCGCACGCGCAGCTCGCTCCAGGTCATGGCGGGGCAGACGCTCGAGATCCGCTGCCCCTGAGGTCGGCGAAGCATGCACCGGATCGTCTTCTTCGGTATGGACGGGCCCTACGCCACGACGCCGCTCGCGGCGCTCGTGAAGAGTGGCCACTGCCCGGTCCTCGTCGTCGTTGGGCGTGAGCGCCCGCGCGGTCACTTGCGCGGGACGACGAAGGTCCGCCCCGCGCGCCCGGGCGTGCTCGATCGCTTGCAAGCCAAGTTGACGAGCGGCGGCGGCGAAGAGAGCGATCTCGTGTCGGTCGCGCACCGCTTCGGGATCGACGTCCTCGACACCAACTCCGCGAACGAGGGCAAGGCCGCCTCCGCGATCGCCGGCCTGAAGCCCGACGCGTTCGTGGTCGCGGGCTTCCCGCACCTGTTGTCGCGGCCGCTGCTCGAGTCCGCGCGGCTCGGCGGGCTGAACGTCCACCCCGGCCGACTCCCCGAGGAGCGCGGGCCGGCGCCGCTGTTCTGGGCCCTCGCGGAGGGGAAGTCGTCCATCACGGTCACGGTCCACGTCCTGGACGCGGGCGAGGACTCGGGGGACGTCGTGTCGTCGACCGAGGTCGAGGTCGAGCCGGGCGTGGACGGTACGCAGCTGTTGGCGCGGCTGGCGAACGCGGCGACGCCTCACCTCCTGCGCGCGCTCCGCGGCCTGCTCGCGGGGGATCTCGTGCGCCACCCGCAGCCCACGACGACGGCGCTCAGGAAGTATCGGCCGCACTTCAGGGACGGGCGCATCGACCCGACGCTGAGCGCGCGGGCGGTGTACACGTTCGTGGCGGCGCTCGCGAACCGCTACTCGCTGTTCGCGGAGTGCGGCGGTGACCGGTTCTTCGTGCAGCGCGCGATCTCCTACGACGAGGGGGCCCGGTGCGACTTCGAATTCGTCCTCACGGGCGACCGGCTGATCCTGCGGTGTGAGCCCGGGGTGGTGGAGCTGGAGCTGAAGGAGGACGGAGCGCTGTTCACGGCGGAGTACGTCGAGACGGAAGAAGAGCTCGAGCGCGCGCTGCCGATGCCGGGTCGGATCGACGTGTCGTGAAGACTGTGGCAGCGTCCGGAGCATGGCTGGTTCGCGACGCGATCTCACGGCCGGGCGGCGCACCAAGATCATCTGCACGCTCGGCCCGGCGACGGATCCGCCCGGCGTCATGGAGGAGCTGCTCGCCCGCGGCATGGACGCGGCGAGGCTGAACCTCAGCTTCGGCGAGCTCGAGGAGCACGCCGAGCGCATCGATCGCATCCGCGAGCTCCAGGGTCCGAACCGCCGTCCGGTCGCGATCATCGCGGATCTCCCCGGCCGCAAGGTGCGCCTCGGCGCGCTCGACCAGGACGAGGTCCAACTGTCGACCGGCGACACGGTCACGTTCGTGCGCGACACCGGGCAGGAGGGGGACGCCGCGCTCCTCCCGGTCGACGACGCGTTCTTCCACGACAACATGACCCGCGGCGACGTCGTGCTCCTGTCCGACGGCGTCGTGGAGTTGGTCGTCACGAAGATCGAGGCGGACCGCGTCGAGGCGAAGGTCGTCTACGGCGGCGACGTCTCGGAGCGCACCGGTGTCCACGCGCCGGGGATGCCGATCACCGGCGGACCGCTCACGAGCGAGGACCTCCCGTACCTGAAGATGTGCGTGGAGAAGGAGGTCGACTACATCGCGCTGTCGCACGTGGTGGATCAGGCCGACATCCTCACCGTCCGCGAGAGGCTCCAGGAGATGGGCTCGAAGATCGCGCTGATCGCGAAGATCGAGTTGTCCGAGGCGTTCGCGCGGCTCGACGGGATCCTCCGCCGCGCCGACGCGGTGATGATCCGCCGCGGCGACCTCGGCGCGCAGATCGAAGTGACGCGCGTGCCGCTCGTGCAGAAGGAGATCCTCCGCCTCGCGAACCAGGCGGGCGTCCCCGTCATCATCGCCACGCAAATGCTCGGCTCGATGATCGCTTCGCCGGCGCCCACGCGCGCGGAGGCTTCGGACGTTTCGAATGCGGTCGCCGACGGCGCGGACGGCGTGTTGCTCTCGGCGGAGACCGCGATTGGTCAGTACCCCGGCGAGGCCGCGGACATGATGGCGCGGATCGTCCGCGAGACGGAGCGCGAGCGGTTCGAGCGCGCGGCGCCCACGCAGACGGAGAGCTTCCCTTCGCCGTTCGCGGACACCACCGCGAGCATGGCCTGCCACGCGGCGGAGCAGACGCGCGCGAAGATCATCGCGTGCTTCACGGAGTCGGGGCGGACGGCGCGGCTCGTCGCGAAGTACCGGCCGACGGTCCCGATCATCGCGTTCTGTTCGCAGGACCGGACGCGGCGGAAGCTCGCGATCAACTGGGGCGTGCGCTCCGACCGGCTCGACATCGTGGACGACGTGGAGCAGATGGTGCGGCTCGTGGAGGAGCGCCTGACGAGCCGAAACCTGGTCGGCCGCGGAGACCGCGTGGCGATCGTCTTCGGGGCGCCGGTCGGCGAGCTCGGGCACACCAACTCCGTGCGATTGCACGAGATCGGGTGATCCGCGGGGCCCGCACGCGGGGCGATCTTTCGCGTTGGCGGCGGGCCGCGCGGCGTGGTAGCGCTGCCCCCCATGGCGCGAGTTACCGTCGAAGATTGCCTGGAGAACGTGGAGAACCGGTTCGCGCTGGTCCTCCTCGCGACCAAGCGCACCCGTCAGCTCCTCAAGGGCGCGACCCCGCTGGTCGACAACGCGAAGAACAAGGCCCCCGTCCTGGCGCTGCGTGAGATCGCGGCGGACCGCGTCCGGTTCGACAAAGACCTGCACGAGATCATGAGCAGCAGCCCCGCCGAGCTGAAGGCGATGTACGGCGAGCCCAAGCGCGAGACGCTCGACACCGCCACGGCGCCCGTCGCCGGCGCGCCCCGCTTCTTCTGATCCATTTCGAGGCGTTCGCTTCCGAGCCTCGACCCGAGACAACACCCACCGTCCGTTCAATCCGGCCCGCGAAGGGACGATGACGACCCATGTGGAACGTCACGTCCAAGCGGCGGTGTTGACTGCGGCCCTCTTCCTCTCCGGGTGCGGGGGGTGCAGCGATGCGCCCGCCCCCTCTCTCCCCGGTGGCCCTGGCCGCACGGGTATCGATGTCGGCTTCCCGATCGATCGCGACGGAGGCGTGGCCGAGCCCGGCCGCGACACCGGTGTCCCCGACGCCGGATCCATCGACGCCGGCAAACGTGACGGCGGCCCGGTGCCGGACGGCGGCTCGATCGACACGGGCGTCCGCGACGCCGGGCACAGCACGCCCCGCGATACCGGCGTGCCGATCGAGGACTCCGACAACGACACGATCTCCGACGCCGACGAGGGCGGCGGCCTGATCGACACCGACGGCGACGGCATCACCGACGACCTCGACACCGACAGCGACAACGACAACATCCCGGACCGTATCGAAGCCGGCGACCTCGACGCGCACACGCCGCCCGTCGACACGGACCGCGACGGTGTCCCGGACTTCCGCGACCTCGACAGCGACAACGACGGCATCCCGGACGCCATCGAGACGGCGGCCGACCTCGACGGCGACGGCCTCGGCAACTACCGCGACCGGGACAGCGACGGCGACTTCCTCTACGACCA
>JAUHYN010000598.1 GCA_030426505.1 bacterium
CGCCGATGGCGACGGGTTCGGAGGCAGCGGCCCGCTCCTGAACTGCGTCAACGTGACCACCACCGGCGGCGACTGCAACGACACGAACGCCAGCGTGAATCCCGCCGCCTCCGAGGCGTGCGGCGACGGCATCGACAACGACTGCGACGGCGTGACGGACGACGCCGACGGCAACGCCAACTGGTTCCGCGACGCGGACACCGACGGCTTCGGCGACGCCGCGGTCCCCTCCGGCTCGTGCTCCCAGCCCGCCGGCTTCGTGGCGAACGCCGACGACTGCGACGACACCAACTCCACGATCGGGAACTGCAACACGCGCCCCGGCGACACGACCTACGACGACGACGACACGCCGGTGGATCTCGAGTGGAACGGCGGCGTGAGCTCGCCCGGTGACACGGACGTGGAAGAGGTCATGTGCCTCTTCGACGATCCGAGCGACGTCTCCCTGTCCCTCACGCCGGCTTGCTACGAGGTCGACACGACGGCGGACGTCGGTTCGCCTGTGATCATCTGCATCGACTACACGTGGGCCGAGCTCATGGGCCTCAACCCGATGTCGATGTGCATCCTCCACTGCGACAACCTGCCCGGCGAGAGCTGCCGTCCTCCGGCGGACTGCCTCGCGACGACCACGCACGCGTTCGCCACGCCGTCCTCGGACGGCCGCATTTGCGCCGAGGCGGACTCGCTCTTCGCGGCGAGCATGATGGCGGTGGCCGCCGCTACGCCGAACCTCGGCGGCGTGTTCATGTTGGCGCGCGACGAGTCGGATCCCGACTTCGACGGGACGCCGAGCACGACGGACAACTGCCCGAACGACTTCAACCCGTCGCAGGCCGACGGCGACGGCGACGGCTTCGGCGACGCGTGCGACGTGTGCCCGACGGTCGCCGACCCGTCGCAGACCGACAGCGACGGCGACGGCACCGGCGACGCTTGCGAGAGCGGCGGCGGCGGCGGTCAGTGCTGCTCCGTGCAGCAGGGCCCGAACTGCGGCGACACGACGATCGAGCAGTGCGTCTGCGCGCAGGACGCGTACTGCTGCAACACGCAGTGGGATCAGATCTGCGTGAACGAGGTCGAGAGCTTCCAGTGCGGCATGTGCGGCGGTGGCGAGCCGAGCGGCGGCGGTGACTGCTGCTCGGTCCACGGCGGGACGTCCTGCGAGGACGAGACCGTCGCGGAGTGCGTCTGCGCGCAGGATCCCTACTGCTGCAACACGGCGTGGGATCAGCTCTGCGTGAACGAGGTGACGAGCTTCCAGTGCGGCGTCTGCCAGTGAGTTGATCGCGTGGGCGTCGGCGGTCGATCGGTCGCCGGCGCCCTACGCGTCAACCGTCTCGCGATCCAACATCGCCACCGTGCGGCGGTAGAGCTCCTTCGCGCCGTCGAGGTCCTCGGCGATGAACGTCCCGCCCAGCTTCCCGTACTGACTCAGGCACCCGAGCAGGTGGAACACCGCGCCGGTCTCGTTGGCGCCGAAGTGGAGCTGCTCGTTCACGAGCATGTCGATCAGATCGAACGGGAGGAGCCCGCGGTACCGCGCTCGTTCGAGGGTGTCGGTCGCGAAGTAGCAGCGCTCGCGGCCCTGCGCCGTGAGGAACACGCCGCGCTCCGCGTCGTACGCGCCGTCGGTGAGGGACCGGAGCGTGTTGAACGGGTGCGTGGTCCCGCCCTGCCGGAGATTGATCTCGATCGCGTAGATCTTGTCACCGTCGGGTTCACGCACGACGACGAAGTCCACGCCGAAGCGCCCGATCACGCCGCGCCGCGCGAGGACCTTGCCCACCTCGATCGCGCGCGCCTGGATCTCGAGGCGGTAGTCCGAGTGCGCCGGGAACGTCGCGCCCTGGTAGACCTGACCGTGGCGGCCGCCGAGCACTTGGTCGTGCGTGGAGACCGGCTGCACCTCCATCAACGGGGTGACGCGGAGCTGCGCGCTCGGCGAGACCTTGTGTTCGCCGTCCAACCACAGCTCGCAGATGCCGCCCATCGCTTCGAACTGCTCGGCGTACTCCGGCCACGTGAGCCCCACCGCCTCGAACCGCAGCTTCGGCAGCGCGCGCTCGACCGAAGACCTCGTGGGTTCCACGCCCGCGAGCTCGAGGATCGCGTTGCCCTCTCCGCTGAACCCGTCTTCGAGCTTCACGACGACGCGGCGCGCGTCGGGGTGTTCGAGGCGGAGATCGACGATCGCCGCCACCAGGTCGTCCACGGAGCGCAGATCCTCTCGGCCGGGCGGCATCTCGATGTGCGCGGCGCGGAAGGCGTGACGCGAGCCCGACTTCGTGCCGAGCGAGACCAACGAGGGATCGCACCCGACCATCGGGATCTGGAGCGCGAGCGCGAGCGATCGCTCCAGCGGGCTCGCGTTGAACGGCGCGAGGTGCGCCATCGAGTCGTCGGCGATCGCTTCACGGATTCGCTGAACGAGGCGCGGTCGCTCGAGGATCTTCTGCGCCAGCGGCACGGGGCGCGCGTCGTCGCAGTTCAACAGCACGAGGCGTCGCCGCGCGTGCTCGGTCGGGACGCCGCGCATCTGGTGGAGGTAGTAGTCGACGATCAGCGGGTCGAGCGCCTTCGACGTCACGTACACCACCTTCATGCGCGGCCGCCGCAGCAGCATCAGGTTGAAGAGCGAGCGCTCCTCGTAGTGCTCGACGCCCGGGATCTTCTCGAGCTCGCGCGGGTCCAGGCTCTGGGAGGGCACGACGACGGCGGTGTAGGGCTGCGTGGGATCCGCGCGGAAGCGCTTGAACCGGGGCGCGAGCTGCCTCTGCAGCCGATCGAATTCGGCGGACTCGCGCGTGCTCGGGGGCGCGTGCGTCATGAAGCGCTCTCGAGCGTACGAATGTACTGCGCGCGTTCGAAGACCTCCGGGCGCTCGAGGCGGCTCTGGCTGAGGGAGCCACGGACGGCGTCGAGGCTCGTGAGATCCTCGCCCGCCATCCACGACCGCAGCCCGCGGTGTAGCGTCTCGACGTAGTCGGGGCCGTGCTTCAGGAGCGCGCTCGCGACCATCGCGACGTCGGCGCCCACGAGGATCGCCTTGATGACGTCGTCGGACGTGTGAACGCCGCTCGTGACCGCGAGGCTCGCTTCCACCCGATCGCGGAGGATGCCGGTCCAGCGCAGCGGGAGGCGGAGCTCGTGCGAGGTCGACAGCTCGAGCGCCGGCCGGACCGCGCGCCGACCGATGTCGAGGTCGGGCTGGTAGAATCGATTGAATAGAACGAGGCCGGACGCGCCCGCCCCGACGAGCCGCTTCGCGACGTTCCCTACGTTGCCGAAGTACGGGCTGAGCTTGACCGCGACCGGGATGTCGACGCCGTCGGTCACCGCCGCGATCGTGTCGACGTACCGCTCCTCGACCTCCGCGCTCGTCACGTCGAGGTCCGTGGGGACGAAGTACAGGTTGACCTCGATGGCCGACGCGCCCGCGTCCTCGAGGAGTCGCGCGTAGTTGGCCCAGTCCGGGTTCGGGCCGCCGTTGATGCTCGCGATGATCGGGACGTCGACCGCCTCGCGCGCAGCCGTGACGTGCTTCAGGTAGTCGAGCGGCGTCTGCGCGAGTCGCACGCTCTCGGACTTCTCGACGAGCGCCGAGGCGTAGCCGCGATCCGCGAGGAGCCGCGTCAGCGAGTCGCGGTCGAGCGTGAGTTGCTCCTCGAAGAGCGAGTACAGGACGATCGCCCCGACGTGGGCGTCGGCGAGCTCACGCACTCCATCCAGCGTCGACGACAGCGGACTCGCCGATGCGACGATCGGGGAGTTCAGGGAGAGGCCGAGGTAGGAGGTCGTGAGGTTCATGTCTCGAAAGGGAGCAACGGGCGTGCCGTTGCGTGCAGACCCTCGCACCCCGGGGCGCGTTCCGGATCCGTCACGGCGCGTTACCGTGCGGTAGCCCTCACCCGAGCGCGGCGAGCGCGTCGTACAGCGCGCGCATGGTGGGCCAGCGCTCGTCCGGATCCGGCGCGAGACACGCCCTCAGCACCCCGGCCGCCTCCGCCGAGACGCGGACGTCGACCGGGAGCTCGGGCGCGGGCGTGAGGAGGCGCTGCAAGAGCGACTGCACCGTCCCCTCGAAGGCGGGCGCGCCCGCGAGCATCTCGAACAGGACGGCGCCCACGGAGTACACGTCGGACCGCGGGTCGATGGCGGTGGGATCGGCCTGCTCGGGTGCCATGTAGCGCAGCGTCCCGACGGCGCCCGACGAAGCGTCGCGCCCGTCACCCTCGAGGCTCGTCGCGACGCCGAAGTCCGCGAGGCGGACGCCCCCGTGCGAGTCGATGAGGATGTTCGCCGGCTTCACGTCGCGGTGGACGATCCCCGCCTCGTGGATCGCCGCCAACGCCGACGCCACTTCGCGCGCGATCGGGATCGCCCGCGACGCGGGGAGCCGACCACGGAGCAGCTCCGACAGCGCGTGTCCGTCGCTCAGCTCCATCGCCATGAAGATCACGCCCTGGTCCACGCCGAAGTCATAGACCCGCAGGCACCCGCGGTGATGCACGCGCGCCGCGAAGCGCGCCTCCTGGAGGAAGGCCTCGGAGCGCGTCACATCGAGCGCGAGCTCCTGCGAGAGGATCTTGATCGCGACCTCGCGATCCAACACCACGTCGTGCGCGAGGAACACCGCGGCCTGCGCGCCCTCTCCGAGGCGCTCGCGGATCGTAAAGCGCTCGCGCAGCGTCATCCCCACGAACGCGCGACGCGCAGTGGCTGGGACCAGCGTCTGCGCGAGCGTCTGGGTCTCGATCGGGATCGGTGCGTCGTTCTCGCCGAGCGCATCGAGCATCGCCTCGGCTTCGTTGTTGTCGGGCGCGAGCTCGAGGATCGTGTGGAGCGTCGCGCGCGCTTCGGAGGACTGCCCCGCTTCGATCAACAAGCGCGCGTAGAGTCGGAGCGCCGGGAGATCCTCGGTCGTGAAGCGCCGCTCGTCGAGCAGCCGCTTCAACACGCGCAGCGCGCACGCGCGGTCGTCGTCCTCGATCAATGCGCGCGCCATCATGACCCGCGCGCTGCGGTACACGCGCTGCGACGGCTCGATCGTCGCGAGCGCCTGAATCGCACGACCGTAGGAAGCGCGATCGCCCGCGCGCGCACGCGCGAGGAAGACTTCGGCGGTGTGGAGCGCCTCGTGCTCCTCGACGATTCGGGTCGCCTCTTCGACGCGGCCCGCGCGCCGGAGGATCTCGGCCGCCGCCAGCTTCTGATCGCCGAGCTCGAGGATCCGCACCGCGCGATCCACGTCGCCATTGCGCTCGTAGCAGGACGCCGCCGCGCGGCAGACCCGTTCGGCCTCGGCGCCGTCCAGCCCGTAGCGCGCTCGATTCTTCAGCGCAGCCACCAGGCACTGCGCCGCGCGGCCGTGGTCGCCGGCGCGCTCGTACGCCATCCCGGCCTTCAGCTGTTGGTCGCACCGCAGGAACGCCCGCGCCGCGCGCGAGTGGGCGCCGACGCGCGCGTAGAGATCCGCGGCGTGCGCGTGGTCGCCGGTCTTCTCGTAGGCCTCCGCGGAGCGCCCGAAGTCGCCATCGCGGAACCAGATCTGCGCGGCCCGCAGCCAGTCGCCGGACTCCTCCGCGATGACCGCGGCCTCGGCGTACATCCGC
>JAUHYN010000599.1 GCA_030426505.1 bacterium
GGTTCGCTATATCCCGTCGTCCACGCGTTGGAGCAGTGGCCGAGTGGTCGAAGGCAGCGGTTTTGAAAACCGCCGTACGGCGACGTACCGGGGGTTCGAATCCCTCCTGCTCCGCTCCAAAGCTGGGGTTCTTTGAGGTTCGAAAAGCTGTCTGGAGAGGTGGCCGAGTGGCTTAAGGCGCTGGTTTGCTAAACCAGTGTACGGGAAACTGTACCGCGGGTTCGAATCCCGCCTTCTCCGCTCCCGAAACGAAATAGGCCGGCTCTGCCGGCCTTTTTTCGTTTCGGGGCGGAGAAGGCGTCTTCGGGCGACGGCCTGTTGGTCGAAGACCAACAGGCCTTGCAGCGAATCGGCGGGCCTCGTTGTTGGGAATGGGAGATCTCGTCGTCGCTCGGTGCGAGCGCCTTGCCTCGTTCGGGTGCGGGGTGGACGCACCGGGGCCGTGTCCGCGCGGTGCGCGGACACGGGCAGTGGCTCGTGGGCGGAGCGGTGCGTGCGTTTTGCGGGGCGATCGCACCGGTGGCTCGTGGGCGGAGCGGTGCGTGCGTTTTGCGGGGCGATCGCACCGGTGGCTCGTGGGCGGAGCGGTGCGTGCGTTTTGCGGGGCGTTTGCACCGGTGGCTCGTGGGCGGAGCGGTGCGTGCGTTCTTGCGGGGCGATCGCACCGGTGGCTCGTGGGCGGAGCGGTGCGTGCGTTCTTGCGGGGCGGTCGCACCGGTGGCTCGTCTCCCGTTCGTTTCTTCGGACCTTGTGAACCGCCGGCTCCGCGGCCACGATCCACCTCGCTCTTGCGATCCCCGATCTGGATGGCGCTCCTCGCGCTCGCACTCGCGGCCTGCTCCTCCGAGGACGATGACCCGCCGCCGCGGGACGGCGGGACCGCGCGCCGGGACGCCGGGCCTGCGCGGGACGCTGGGCCCGTCGACGGCGGCGAGGCGCGGGACGCCGGTGTCGACGGCGGCGTGACCGACGCGGGGGACGATCGCGACGGCGGCGAACGCGATGGCGGCGAACGCGACGCGGGCCCCGATCGCGACGCGGGACCGGACCGCGACGCCGGCCCGGATCGTGACGGTGGACCCGAGCGCGATGGCGGGGTCACCGCGTGTACGTTCGCCGAGCCTTTCACCGGCTCCGCCGCCGCCTGGCCGGGCGCGTGGAGCGTGGCCGGGAACATCCTCGTCGCCGACGTCGTCAACGGCGAGGGCCGCGCCGTGCCCGACAAGATGGCGAATCCGTACTCGCTCGGGCGGCTGGTCGCGACGGCGCCGGGGTGTGCGTTCGTCAACGCCGAGGTCACGTTCAAGTTCCGCTTCACCGAGGCCGGCACGCAGGGCCTCGGTCTCTACCTGCGCAGCAACGGCGGATTCCTCGATCTCACCAACCCGCCCGGCGCGGGTTACGTCGTGTTCCTCGAGAACTTCCGCGATCGCGCCATCGGGATCTGGAAGGAGGAGCAGGGCGTCGAGATCGAGTTGAACATCCCGACCAACGCCCCCATCGCGCCGAACGTGGACTACCGCGTCCGGTTCCGCATGGAGCAGCTCGACCCGACCACGACCCACCTGCGCGCGCGCTACTGGGTCGACGGGGATCCGGAGCCCACGCTGTGGAGCGTCGACACGACGGACAGCACCGCCGGCCTGCAGAACATCGGCGGCGGCGTCGCGGTCGACACCTACACGACCTACATGCCCGGCAGCCCCGAGACGCCCGCCGACGCCTTCATCGACGACCTCGTCGTCGTCGAGCTCCCCTGAATCCGAGCGGTCCGTCGTTTTTTTTCGTCAGGTTTTCGGCCTCGCCGGCAACTTACTCACGAGATGTTCGACTCGTGGCCGTGCCAGCCCGCGACCTGACGCGCGCGCCTACACCGTGGGCGCGAACTGCTCGACGACCCGGTCGAGCGCCGTCGCGACCTCGTGGTTCTCGAGATCCATCGTCCGCGCCAAGAACAGATACAGCCGCGCCGCATTGAAGTCGCCGAGGTCGTAGGCCTTGTGCGCGGCCTCCACGAAGGGCCGCGTCGCCGTCGACCGCGCGGAGACGTCGAGCGGCGCGCGCTCCACGCCGGTCGTCTCGCGCGCGGGCGCGCGCATGTCCTCGGGGGCGCGCTTGTTGTCGTCACCGCCGAGCATCTCGACGTACTGCGCGCGCCGCGGCGCGTCCGAGAGCACCCGGTACGCCTCCGAGAGGCGCCGGTAGATGACGTAGATCTTCTCCTTCAGGTCACCCGACCGGAGCAGGAAGAAGCGGTCCGGGTGGAACTCCAGCGACAGGTCGAAGTACGCCGTCTGCAGCGCGGAGTCCGTCGCGTCGCGCTCCACGCCGAGGAGCTGGAAGTAGTCGACTTCGTCGAGGAGCCCGTACACCTTGCGCACGCGCTTCGCGAGGCGCTTGCCGAGCTGGCTCTCGTCCAACCCGCGGCGCTCCTTGCCCTCCGCGCGCTTCTTGATCGCGCTGATGCGCTGGCCCTCGGCCGACGACGGCGTCCCCTCGCGCGGCAGCTCCTCGATGAGCTCCGACTTCGAGATCGGCGGCGTCGACTGCGACGGGCGGATGCGCGGCTCCTCGAGCGGATCGAGCGGGCGCGTCTGTCCCGACGGGTCGCGGCCGTACTCGTCCGGGAGGTCCGGGATCGAGCGCGGCTTGAGCATGGGTGGCACCGGCGTCTCGGCGAGGTCACGTGCGGCGAGCGCCTCCGCGGCTTCGCGCAGATCGTCGACGGGGGTCTCCGCGCGTGACGCCGGATCCACCGGTCGGATCGTGAGCTGGGGCTCCGACTCGGACGCCGAGTCCGAAGGGATGGATGTCGGTTCGTGCGCCTCGTCCATCGCGTCCGTCAGATCCATCAAGCCGTGCCCGCGCGGCGTCGGCGGCTCGTGGTCACCGATCCCCGGGTCGACGACGGCCGCGCCCTTGTCGCCCTCGTAGAACGGGTTCTGGTAGCTGACGACCGTATCCATGTCCGGCTCGGACGAGGACGAAGAGGGCGGCCGCGGCCCGGGGCCCGCCGTCGGGATCGGCACCGGCGTGAGCGGCGCGCCGAGGACGTCCGTCGGATCGGAGAGCCCGAGGTCCGACACCGGCCGCGGCATCACGCTCGGCGCCGCGCGCGGCGGGCGGCCGTTCGCGAGGAGCGGCGCGATGGTCGACAGCACGTGCGCGCGCTCGAAGGGCACGCGCAGCATCGCGTCCGCGCCGACGGACTGCGCCCACTCCGGCGCCCGGTGCGACGACTCGTTGACCATCATGACGATCGGCGTGAGCTCGCCGCGCGGTTGTTGGCGGATGAGCTGGCAGAGGATCGTGCCGTCGAGCCGCTTCACGTGCGCGTAGAGCATCACGAGATCCGGCTTCACCTCGTTGTAGCGATCGAAGCCGTCCTCGCCGTCCATCGCGTACACGAGGTGGTACGCCGTCGACGAGAAGTGGCGGTTCAGCAGCGTCCGGTGCTCCGGATCGTCGATGATGATGAGGACGACGCTGGACGGCACGCGGAGGGCTCGAGGGTCAGGCGGCGGTCAGTTGCGGACGGCGACGGGGATGGAGATCTTCTCCTTCTTCCGCTCGCAGATGTTCTCGTCGCAGACGAAGAACGACGCATTCACTTCGATCGACGCGGAGCACTCCTGCGGCGCGCCGAACTTCACGCCGAACTCCGGCGCCTTCGCCTTGGTGTCCTTCGCGTCCTTCACCGTGAGCTTGCTCTTGTGGAGCTTGAGGTCCTTCGACTCGAGCTCGATCTTGAGCGGGGCCTCGGTCGAGACCTTGTACCCGTCGGCCGGCTTGATGTGCAGGTGGAACATGCCGTTGTCGCCCGGCTTGACCTGCTTCGTGGTCTGACTGACGTCGACCGTGTACTTCTTGTCCTCGGCCGCCGTGTTCGGCTGCGCGGAGGCGAGGAGGCCAGCGACGAGGAATCCGATTGCGCTCATGATCGAGCGTCAGGGTAACAAAACCGCTCGAACGCCTACAAGAGATTGGCCGCCAGCTCGGCCAGCTCCGAACGCTCACCTTTGAACATCGTGACGTGACCGGCGATACGCTCCGAGCGAAACCGGTTCACCACGTGAACAAGGCCGTTGTTCGTGGCGTCCATATAGGGATTGTCGATCTGGTAGGGGTCGCCGGTGAGGACGATCTTGGTGCCCTCACCCGCGCGGGAGACGATCGTCTTCACCTCGTGGGGGGTCAGGTTCTGCGCCTCGTCCACCACCATGAACTGCGCCGGGATCGACCGGCCGCGAATGTAGGTGAGCGGCTCGATCTGAAGGATGCCGAGGTCGATCAGCTCGCGGTACGAGCGGCCGCCCTTCTTCTCGTCGTTCGACAGCCCCATGAGGAACTCGACGTTGTCGAAGATCGGCTGCATCCACGGCGACAGCTTCTCCTCGACGGTGCCCGGCAGGTACCCGAGGTCGCGGCCGAGCGGGAAGATCGGACGCGAGACGAGGACGCGCTGATAGATCCCCTCCTCCGTCGCCTTGTGCATGCCGGCGGCGATCGCGAGCAGCGTCTTGCCGGTGCCCGCCTTGCCGACGAGCGTGACCAGCTTGATCGAGTCGTCCATCAACAGGTCGACCGCGAACGACTGCTCCTTGTTGCGCGGGCGGACGCCCCACACGCCGTCCTTCAGCCGCGTGATCGGGACGACGCGCTCCATCTCGAGCGACACCTTCCCGAGCGCCGAGTGGCTCGGGTTCGCGGCGTTCTTGAGGTGAACGAACTCGTTCGGCGCGTGGTACGGATCCGGCAGCGGGAGGTGGCCCTGGCTGTAGAACAGGTCGACGTCCTCGCCGCTGACCTCCATCTCCACCACGCCGGTGTACAGCTCGGTGATCTCGACGCGGTCGTGGTCGTAGTCCTCCGCTTCGAGCCCGAGGGCGTCGGCGCGGATGCGGAGGTTCACATCCTTCGTGACGAGGATGCAGGGCGCCTCCGGGTCCTTCTCCTTGACGTCGAGGGCCGTGGCCAGGATGCGGTTGTCCACCGCGTGCTCGGCCTGCGCGATCTCCGCCGGGAGCTGGCGCGCCGAGAAGGCGACGTACAGCTTGCCGCCGCTCGGGAGCTCAACGCCGCTGGCGAGGCCGTGGCTGCCGCGGAGGTCGTCCAGGCTGCGGCTGACCTCACGGGCGGAGCGACCGAGCTCGTTGAGGTCGCGCTTGAAACGGTCGATTTCCTCGATCACGTAGATCGGGATGACGACGGTGTTCTCTTCGAAGGCGAAGATCGCGCCCGGGTCGTGCAGCAGGACGTTGGTGTCGAGAATGAAGTTCTTCTTCAAGCCAGAAAACCTGGGCAGCCGGGACGGCGTACCAGGGGCGGTATAGCCGTGCCCAAAGTCTTTGACAACGGGCTCAGCGGGCGTCGTCGAAGATGAAGACGACCTCGTCCGCGCGCACCCAGCCGAGCTCGTCGCGGACGACGGACTCGACGTAGGCGCGGTCGGTCCTCAGGGCGTGGGCCTGACGCGCGAGCAGCGTGTTCTCGGCCTCGATCCTCGCGTTGAGCGCGCGGACTTTCGCGAGCTCGGTCTCCAGCATCTCGTGGCGCGCGATGCCGTCGTCGCCGACGACCGCCGCGCCGACGAAGAACACGACGAGAC
>JAUHYN010000600.1 GCA_030426505.1 bacterium
AGCACTCGTCGCGACAGATGTGCCCATACTGAGTATCGCAGACCTCGTTGAAGCCGCAGTGGTTGTCGGTCAGGCACTCGACGCACGTGAACGTCATCGGGTCGCAGTAGTCGGTCGGGCCGATGCCCTGGCAGTCGGAGTTCGACGTGCACTCGACGCCGCCGTCCGGCGTGCCGCCGTCGCGCGGGGGCGGGACCACGCCGCCGTCGCGTACGCCCGAGTCGAAGGGCGGCGGCGCGCCGCCGTCGCGCGGGTCGCCGCCGTCGACGGCGCCGGAGTCCTCGACGTCGGCGTCGAAGAAGCCGGGGCCGCTGTCGCGCACGGGGGTGATCGGGCCGGCGTCGCGGATCGTGCTCGGGCCGGCGTCGCGGATCGTGCTCGGCCCGGCGTCGCGGGCGAACGGTCCGGAGTCCGGGGCGGTCGTGGCGCCGGCGTCCCGGGGATCGTTCGCCCCGGGCGCGGTCAGTCCGGCGACGGGCGCCTTGCCGCACGCGGCGAGGAGGACGAGGGAACTCAGGAGCGTGAGGCGGCGCACGACCCCACCATAACCGGCACGAGCCCGGAAGGCCCCTCAATCGGCCGGGGGCCCGATGGGGTATGTCGGCGCGCCGGGCGCGGTATGCTGGCGAGCGAAGCCCGTGATCTCCGTACGGATCGACGCCGGGGAGGAGACGATCCCCCTCGAAGAATTCGAGCGTCGCGTACGCGAGGGTCGCATCGCGCCGTCCACGCCGGTGCGGCTCCCGGTGCTCACGGGCGATCGCTGGGTCGACGCGCGCGAGCTCGAGCTCTTCCAGCGCCTCTATGCGCCGGTGCGGATCCACTTCACGCGCGCGTTCACGCTCGGCCGGTTCCCGTTCGTGACGACGGCGCTGTGCCTGCTCCAGGTCGTGCTGTTCTTCGGCATCGCGGGGAGCGCGCGGATCATCGCGCTCGATCCTCTGATCGACGCGGGCGCGAAGATGCACCCGAACATCCTCGAGCTCGGCGAGACCTGGCGCCTGCTCACCGCCAACGTGCTGCACCGCGATCGCATGCACCTGCTGTTCAACATGTTCTTCCTGTTCAACGTGGGCGGGACGATCGAGAACGCGTACCGGCTGCGCGACTACCTGTTGATCCTCCTCGCGTCCGCGGTCGGCACGACGGTGTTCTCCACGTTGATGTCGAGCCTCCCCTCGGTCGGCGCGAGCGGGATGGTGCTCGGGTTGTTCGGGAGCGCGTCGGTGTTCGGCTACAAGTACAGCGAGATCCTCCCGTCGCGTTACCGCCGCTACTTCGGCGGCGCCGTCCTCCCGTACGCGCTGTTCATCCTCTACGTCGGCCTCGCCACGCGCGACACGGACAACTGGGGTCACCTCGGCGGCCTGCTCGCGGGTGTGCTCGTCACGATCCCGCTCGATCCGAAGCTGCTCCACCTCGGGCGCCCGTCCACGTTCAGCGCGCGGTACGCGTCGGTGGTGGCGTCGGTCGCGATCGTCGCGGCGGTGATCGCGCTCGGGCCCGTCGTGCGCGCGGTGGGGCCTTCGTATCGCGTGTTCGAAGAGGAGGAGAGCGGCATCCGTTTCTCGTACCCGGCGCGCTGGTCGTTCGGTGAGAACCACCTCGGCTACGCTGCCGCGGGGAACGCGCTCGGCGTGAGCATCGGCGTGCGCGCGGAGCGCCGCACCACGCACCCGATTCGTGTGGAGTCGGTGCGGCGACGCTTCCTCGAGGACGAGCTCGCGCGGCGCGAGAAGAGCGGGGACATCGCGGCGGTCTCGATCGTGGCCGAGCGCCCGTTCCTGATCGACGGCGGCGAAGCGGTCGAGCTCGATATCGCGGTCGACTCGCGCGCGGGTCCGCAACTCACGCGCAACGTCCTGATCGCGCGCGGGCACTACAGCTACGCGTTGGTGTTGTCGGCGCCGCGCGCGTGGGCGGAGGCGTACGCGCCGATCTTCGACGAGATCATGGCGAACGCTGAGCTGACCGAGCCGCGCTCGCTCGTGAAGGCGATGCGCAAGGTGGAGACGTTCCCGGGCATGTCGAGCGCGCACGTGGAGCTCGCGGATCAGCTCGCGGCGATCGGGCGCACCGACGCGGCGCGGCGCGCGTACGAGCGCGCGCTCGAGGCGCTCCCGACGCACAAGGAGGCGCTGTATGGGCTCGCGAAGCTGACCGCCGACTACGGCGGCGACCTCGATCAGGGCGAGCAGATCGCGTCGCAGATGTGGAGGAGCCAGCCGGAAGAGGCCGCGTACGCCGTGCTCGTCGCGGAGCTTCGGAAGCGCATGGGCCGTGTGGAAGGGGCCTGCGCGGCGCTCCAGGAGACGCTGGATCGCGCCGTCGATCCCCCGGAGGACCTCCGCGAGCGCCTCCGCAAGTTGGCGTGCCGGCGGGGCGGGCGCGAGTGATTCGGTGAGGCGAAGGGCTCCGGTCGCCTTGTCCGGGGCCTTCGGGCGGTTATGGTGAAGCGAGGGGCATGAAACCGGCGCGCGGCGCCGTTGTCCGTACCGCACGACGGATTCGTAGATCCGCCGGGCGCCTCGGACGTTGAGTCCTCGGGTCGTCGCGCTGACATGTCGAATACGGGCACATCGTTCCTCGGCAAGCTCTCGAAGACGATCGGTCTGTTCCGCGGCGTGTTCCTCCCGATCGGCCTCTTCGCGGTGGTCGCGATCGGGATCCACGCGGGGAGCGATCGCGTCGACGACTACTCCTTCCTCCTCTTCAACTTCCTCGACGCGCGCCTCGACGACCTCCTCGCGTGGATCATCACGCACCTGTACGGCGCGCTCGACGTCAGCGTCAGCACGACCGCGGCGCACACGTTCCAGGCGATCGACTTCGTCGACCTCGAGGTGAAGGCGGTCGCGGCGCGGTGGACCGCGTTGTTCGTCGAGCTGGGCGCGGATCTGATCTTCGCGATCCCGATCTTCCGTCACCGCACCGACGGCGTGCGTCCGCTCGACGTCGCGCGCAAGGTCTACCTCGACTTCACGGTGCTGCGCCTGGTCGCGCCGCTCGCAGCGCTGCTCGCGTCGATCTCGGGCGTGCTGATCGTGGCGCAGAAGGTCCAGGTCGGTACGCACGGCGCGGTCGCGGATCTGCCGCTCCTCTCGTTGGGCGCGGGGCGCGTGGCGGCGGTCATGGGCGTCATCGCGCTCGTGCTCGTGACGTGGCGGCTCGCGATCGCCGTCGTCGCGGCGGCGGCGACGTGGGCCGATCGCCGCGCGGAGCTCGATCGCTCGCGGAGCGTCGCGCTGCGGACTCGGCGGATGCGGGGCGTCTGGACGGCGCTCGTCATCCTCCCGATCACCTTCTTCGCGGTGTTCCAGGCGACACCGATCGTCGCGACGTTGCGCGCGCTGTGGCCGCTCTCATGACGGGGAGTGGTCGCGAAGATCTCGATCGCCTCCTCGCGTCGATCGAGGAGGAGCGCTCCACGCCGCGCGCGTCGCCGCCGCCGCCCGAGGACAAGGGGCCGCGGCGCGGGTTCCTGGATCTGCTCGCGGTGGTGTTCGCGACGTACGCGCTCGTGGTCGCGACGCCGGTCGGCCAGCTCCTCGAGCGCGGATACAACGCGATCGCGGGGCGGAAGGCGAAGACGCGGCCGTTGATCAGCTACTTCGAGACGGACACGGGCGCGCCCTCCGGGAACGCGTCGCTCGCCCAGCTCGAAGAGATCGTGAAGCCGCCGAAGGCGCGCGCGCCGGTGAGCATCGAGGCGAAGAAGGTCGGCGTGCCCTCGGACGTCGCGCGTGCGTTGGTGATGATGCTGTCGGGCGGCAAGCGGGTCGGGGAGCACTATGACGTCCAACTGCTCGAGTCCGGGCGCGGCTCGTTCTTCTCGGTCGGCGTGGCGTGGCCTGCGCCGGACGCGCCCGCGAAGGAGCGCGAGAAGGCGTTGCTCGACGCGGTGTCGAAGCTGTCGGCGCGGCTCGGTGGGTTGGAGCCGGCGGTCGCGGCGACGGCGGTGGACCTGACGGCGGTCGCGTACGCGGTGGATCGCGCGCGCGCGGCGGGCTCGTCGAACCCGACGGCGTACGAGGCGTTCGGGCGCTTCATGCCGGGTGACCTGCGCATCGACACGGACCCGCTGGTGAATGGGACGTTCGCGTTGGTGACGGCGTTCTCGATGCACTGGCCGGTGCCGTACAAGACGCCGATCACTTCGTCGTTCGGTTGGCGCACGCACCCGGTGCTCGGGACGAAGAAGCTGCACACGGGCACGGACCTCGCGGTGGTCACCGGGACGGAGATCCGCGCGGTGGCGGACGGCGTGGTGCAGTTCGCGGGGCAGGACTCCGTGAACGGGAAGTTCGTGAAGATCGAGCACGGCCACGGGTTGGGGAGCGCGTACTGCCACGCGTCCGAGCTGTTGGTGCGGCGCGGCGATCACGTGTCGCGCGGGGACGTGATCATGTTGTCGGGACAGAGCGGTCGCGCGACGGGGCCGCACCTTCACTTCGAGTTGAAGCTGGACGGTCAGCGCGTGGACGCGGAACTGTTCAAGCGCCGCGAGAAGCCGGGGATGCGGGCGCGGCGCGGGCGGTGAAGCCGCGCGGAGGTCTCCTCAGTCCATCGTGTCGAAGTCGACGGAGACGGTCGCGCTGGTGACGCGCAGGTCGATGTCGTTGATGACTTCCGTCGCGATGGCGACGCCGAAGCTGTCGATGAGGCGCGCGGTGAGGCGGTGGCCGTCGGCGACGGTGCCCATCACGGTGGCGGAGGTGGCGGCGCACTGCACGACGGCGGTGTCGACCTCTTCGTAGAGCCCGGTGAGTGGGTCGGGCGCTTCGATGCTGACGCGGACCTCGTCGCTGCCGACGTCGAGGCACTTCTGGGGCGTGGCGGTCGAGGTGTCGACGGTCCAGCGCGTGAGCACGGTGCGCGGGCGCGGATCGACGGTCCGGAAGTTCACGCTCACGCGCGTGGTGTCGCCGGCGAACACGCCGACGCCGGTGACGGTCTCGGGCGGTTCGAGGAGGGTGCCGTCCGCTTGGACGAGCCAGAAGATGAAGTCGTAGGCGCCGCGGCGGCGGTCCTCGAGGATCAGGCGGCCGTCTTCGCAGGGGACTTCCATCTCGAACGAGGAGATGGAGCCGGCGCGCGTCGCGACGCGGAGGGTCTCGGCGTTGACGAGGCCGCACGCCTGCGCGGCGATGCGTTGGTCGATGCGCCAGTTGAGGTCGAGCGTGCCGCGTTCGAACTCTTGTTCGTTCACGACGAAGGTGTGCTCGTACTCGAGCGTCTCCTGATCGACGACGATCGCGTTGGAGATGTGCGAGTCGAACTCGAGGCCGATGGAGTTGAGCAGTCGAATGACGACGGGGACGCGCCCGGGGATGACGCCGTCGAACGCCACCTCCTGCGGCTGCCCGCACGCGACGACGGTCGGCATCCCGCCGATGGCGACCTCGGCCTCGACGATCTGCAGCGCATCACAAGCGAGCGGCTCCCCGTCGGGGTCTTCGAGCGTCCACCGGATCACGATGCCCCCGGCCCCCGCGGGCGGCGGCGGCTGCCGCATCGGCTCGTCGCCGCAAGCACCGAGCCCGAAGAGGAGGGCGATCGCCAGGAGGGGCCGTCGCATCACGCCCCATCCTACCGCCACGC
>JAUHYN010000601.1 GCA_030426505.1 bacterium
GAACTCGGCGTGCGCCCAGATGTCCTTGTCGAACAGCGAGTAGTTCTCGAAGTCGCGGCTGAGCATCGCGCCGTTCGGGACGACGAAGCGTCGCCAGTCCCACAGCTTGATCGTGGTGTGCGAGAGCGTGATGTCCTCGACCGTCCCGTAGTGCCCGCTGATCCGGACGGTGTCGCCGATGTTCAGGATCTTCGACGACGAGATCACGAGGCCGGCGATCGCGTTCTCCACGAACGGCCGCGCGGCGATACCGATCAACACCGTGAGCGCCGCGACGAGCAGGGAGAAGATCGTCGCCGGGACCTGGTCGAGGAACGGGAGCCCCGCGAAGAACGCGATGAACAACAGCGACAGCGGCATGACGAGCCGCCGCGTCACCGTGGACGAGCGCTCGATCGCGGCGAGCGCGCGCTGGCGCGCCTGGGTCTCGGAGTCCGCGACGGGTGTCTCGGTGTGCAGTGCCTCGAAGCGCTCGCGGCTCCTGAGCAGGAGCTTGCGACGCAATCCGACGCGGCGACCCCACACGAGGAACGCAGCGGACGCGCCGAGCCCCACGAGCACGATCGCGACCACGTAGACGACGAGGAGGAGGTCCCGCGACACGGCCTCGGGGTCGTCCTACGTTTTGCGCCGCCTTGTCGACCCCTGAACTTCAGCGCTGCGGGAAGCGATCGATCTCGACGCGTTCGGTTCCCAGATCGAGCTCGAACGCGAGGACGTTCCCCGCCGAGCCGAGGCGATAGGTCCCGAGGAGCTCGTCGTTCCTGAACAGCTGACCCGACGCCGCCCACTCGCGGTTCCGGTTGTTCGCGTAGCCGTCGCGGAACGTCGCGTGCGTACGCACGCCGTTCCAGCGATACGTGTCCTCGCCGACCCGCAGCGTGTTGTCGATCTCGCGGGTCTGGGAGGTCGCCGAGCCCCCGACGCCCGCGGTCCGCACCGCATGCACCTGCTGGTACCGCTGCGTTTCCTGCACGGTGAGCTCCATGCCGTCGCCGCGGACGGTCCCCGAGTACGTGGCGGTGCTCGTGTACGTCGCGCCGGTCGAGTCGCTCTCGTGGGTCTCGTTACCGTGGTACCGGATGTCGGCCTCGAAGGTCTCGCCCTCGTAGACCACGCTGCCGCGGACGGTGACGTCGTGCTCGCGCCCGCGCTTGGTGGTGCGCACGGCGAGGTCGGTGCCGTCGGTCTCGCGGACCGAGAACGAGAAGTCGTGATCGTTCCTGAAGAAGGCGTCGATGCTCGACATGTCGCCTTCCATTCGATCGAACGTGAACGTGCGCGTGCCGCCGTCCTCCGACGGGACCACGAGGCGATCGGTGGGCTCGGGTCGATACACGAACCGCTCGCCGTCGCGCTCGATCGTGCCGGTCGTGACGACGCGCCCCGTCCCGCTCAAGGCGCTCGCGCCTTGGATCGCCTCGGTCGCGTGTTTCGCGAGCGCGCTCCCCTCGTCGTAGATCGCGTGCGCGACGCGGTGGCCGAACCGAACGACCCGCGTCGCCGTCTCGGGATCCACGCGCGCGTCGAGCTTCGCCTGGATGCGCAGCTGGTGTTGCTGCGCGAGCGGGTCCGCGCGGACGCGCGCCTCGGCGACGCGCGCCGACTCCGCGTCGGCCTGCACGACCGGCGGCGCCCCGCCGGTGGCGTTCGCCTCGATGATCCCCGCGCCGCCCTCCTGGGCTTCTTCGGGGGGTATTGCGGCCGTCACCGGGCCGGTCGTCGGTGCTCCTGCAGGACGAACCATGCCTACGATTGTAATCGATCCACGCGCGGATTTCGGGGCGTTCGCCCTCCCCTGGACCCCGAGTCAGCGGGACGTGTGGCTCAACGCTGGTACGGCGGCCACTGCTCGGGCGGCGCGTCCGGGAGCGGCGCGGCCGGGACGAACTGGTCGTGCCCGTCCCACGTGACGCCGTCCTCTTCGACGATCAGCCGCCCCGCGACCCACAGCTGGCCCAGATCCGCGCTCACGTGCGCCGGGCCGATCGGCCCGCGCTGCACCAAGCGTCCGTCGAACAGCACGCGCAGGAAGACGCTCGCGCCGGGATCCATGCCGTTCGTCACGGGCTCCACGATGAAGCCGTAGATGCCGAGCGGCGGATCCATGATGCGGAGGACCTCGGGCCCGAAGCCCTCGGCGTCGTCGAAGACCGTCCCACCGAAGGTCGGGTAGCGACCGCGCGCCGACAACGAGGTCGCGCCGTCGCCGAAGCTCCCGCCCGGTCCGATCACGTGCAGATCGAGATCGCTCGTCGGGCCGTCCCATGAGATGAACGCGCGCAGCCCGCGATCGTTGGCCGTCGCCTCCACGGCGACCGAGCAGCGCGCCTCTTGGCCACCCGGCTCCGACGCGCTGACTTCGATCCGATTCGTGCCCGCGAACAACGGCAACCTCGACACGGCGTAGCCCCCGTTCGCCACGGGCATCACGCCGTCGAGTACATCACCGTTCGCGGCGCGCACGCGCCAGACCGCGGCGCGGACGTCGCCGCTGATGGACCCGCGGAGCAACGGGAGCTCGAGGTCGCGCGGCTGGAGGTTCGTCCCCGTGCGATCGATGTCGATGCGCACGCAGTCGACGCACTCGATCTCGATCGGGATGCGCTTGTTCTGGGTCGCGCCGAGGACGGAGGCCGACACGACGACCTCCGAAGGACCCGTGTCCACCGGGACGCCGTCGACGATGAACGGCACCACCGCGAACGAGCCCGGGTTCGGGTTCTCGACCGTCACGTTGAGTACGCGCGACTGACCGCACGAGACGCTCGGATTGACCTGCACGGTGATGCCCACGAACGGCGCCGCGGACTCGACCTCTCCGGAGACGACGATCGTCCGCGTGCCCTCCTCGTAGACGGCATCGACGTCCGGAGTGAGGACGCGCAGCGTCGGAGGGCGCGCGGTGAGGCGGCATCGCCCGGTGTTGTCGCAAGTGGGGATGGAGACGTTGGTCTCGGAGCCCGGGCAGTCGCCGTGCTCGATGCACTCGCTCACGCACGTCCCGCCGATGCTGGTGGAGCGGTTCACGTCGAGCACGCAGTGCGTCCCGAACGGGCACTCGGACTGCGACCGACACGGCGGGCCGCTACACGACGCAGCGAGCGACGCGATCGCGAGGATGACGACCGGACGCATCAACACACCGGAGTGTACACGACCGTGATCGTCGAGCCCGCGGGCGGCGGCGTCGCGAACTCGACCGCGTTCGAGGTCGCGTCATACGTCCAACCCGACGCGGGCTGACCGTCGACGAACACCTCGATCGATCCGTTCGGCGCGACCGGAGACTGGAGCACGAAGAACGCGCTGAGCCCGAACGCCGCGTTCCCGATGCGCGTGAGCGTCTGGCCCCAGTCGTTGCAGATCGACTCGTTGACGCCCTGGGCCAGCCCGCGGAACGCCTCGTACCGCGGCGTCGGGAGCGCAGCCCGTCCGGTGCGCGGATCCGTACACCCGCCCGGCCCACCGGAGACGATGATGAACGTGTAGCCGTGCGGCGAGCGCGACCGGAGGTCTTGGTAGTAGAGCGCCGGCGCGCCGGAAGAGTTGTCGTCCTCGTCCGTCACGATCACGACCACGCGCGCCGCCCCCGGACGCAGCAAGCCCGCGTTGTGGCCCTGCCCGTTGTCCGCGCCGCGGAACGCCGCGAGCATCGCGTCGAGCCCGCGCTCGAACCCCGACCCCATCACGCCGACGTTCGCCTGGTTCTCGAACTGCCTCGTGAGGTTCGACGTACCGGTGCTCATGAGTGGACCGACCAACGCGCCGGGGATCGGCGACAGCGTCGTGGTCGTGATGCCGATCTGGAAGTCCACCTGGCGAACCGTGGCGCTCGAGATGAACGCGGAGAAGTTCGCCGCGAGCTCGGCCTGGTCGTCGCCCATCGAGCAGCTGTCGTCGATCACGAAGAGGACGTCGACCTTGTCCGCCGTGCGCTGCTGGAAGACGTCCGTCGCCTCCGGCGTCGGCGCGCCCATCCCCTGCACGGGGACGATCAACGGGAACGTCAGCTCGCGGACGAAGATCTCGAGGAGCGCCGTATCGAGATCGAAGTTCACCGGCGCGTAGTCGAGCGTGATCGTCTGGCTGCCTCCGCCCGCGAGCGTGGACGGCTGTGCCTGCGCGTTGAACGTCAGCTCCGTCGTGCTCGAGGTCAGCGTGATCGCGTCGACCGTCACGTCGAGGCTGCCCGTGTTGTAGAGCTGCACCTGGCGCTGCGGGTTGTTGCACTGGGGCGCCACGACGCCGAAGTCGACGGTCTCCGGATCCGTGAACACCTCGACATAGCCGGCGCCCGTCCCGATCAGCGAGACGTGCCGCTCCGGGAACACCGGATCCGTGGTGTGCATCGTGAGGTTCGCCTTCGAGTCGATGCGCATGGTCGGCGTGAACAGGAACTCGAGCGTGGCCTGGTCGCCGGGCATCAACGTGAGCGGCCACGGCGGGTTCAGCAGCGTGAACGCGGGATCGACCGGCGCGCGGAAGTCGGCACCCGACACGGTACACGTGTCGAAGCCGACGTTCGTCAGTTGGGTCGCGAGCGTCCGCTGGAAACCGGGCGGCAACGACCCGAAGTTGAGTTGCTGAGGCTGCGCGTCGATCTCGCAGATCCGATCCGCGAGGCCGCCGAGCACGGGGACCTCGATCGTCGAAGCGCCCGGATCGTCGCTCGTCACGGTGACCGTCGCGCGGTACTCGCGCACCGCGGTCGGCGCGAACGTTACGGAGAGCAGCAGCGACTCGCCCGCGCCGAGGCGCGCGGGGAGCCCGGGGAGCGGCCCGAGCGCGAGCTCCGGATCACCGGCGATCACCACCGACTCCACCACGACCGGCGTGGACCCGGAGTTGAGGAGCAACATCGGGCGCTCGTAGGTGTCCGGGTCGCGCTGCACGCCGAACGAGATCGTCTCCGGCACCACGGCGAACTGCGGGCCCTGGCCCTCCGCGATCACGGCCGCGCGCGCCTCCGGGAGGACCGCGTCGTTCGTGCGCACGACGACCGAGCGACGGATCGCCTCGGCCGCGAGCGCCGTGAGCTCGACGTTGATCGCGAGCGTCTCGTTCGGCCCGAGGTCGAGCGGAGCGTTCCGCAGCGGCGTGACCACGATGCCGTCTCCGCCGGCGCCGGACACGCTGAGCACCGAAAGCGGCTGGTTGCCGAGGTTCTCGACGAGGAGCTGCGCGGTCTTCGTCTCGCCGATGCCCATCGTGCCGAAGTCGATCATCGCGGGGCGGAGCCGGACCGCCGCGTCGGCGCCTTCACCGCGGACCTCCACCTCGATGCCGCAGCGCTCGCCGCACGTCTCGAAGACGATGCGCCCGCGGTCGGGTCCCAGCTCGAGCGGGCGGTACTCGAGGTCGAGGACCGTCTGCGAGCGCGCGCCGATCGTGAACGTCCCCGAGCTCGAGAAGTCAGCGAGCGAAGTCATCGAGAAGTGTTCGGGGCGCGCGAAGCCCTCGGTCGCGATGCGGCCGGTCGTCGCCTCCAAACCGAAGTTGGACATCAACAGCTCGAGGACGCGGGTCGAGCCGACCGTCGTGTCACCGAAGTCGGCGACCGTCGGCGCCACGGCGATCACGCCTTCGACGCCTAC
>JAUHYN010000602.1 GCA_030426505.1 bacterium
GTGGCCGTCCTCGTCGCGGCGTGTCCGAAGGCCGAATCCGGGGGCGAGGCCGCGTCCAACGCCTACCCGGCGCCCGAGGTCGTGAAGGAAGGCGAGGTCGTCGCGCAGATCGGTCCGGTCACGCTGACCACCGGTGAGCTCGAGAAGCGCCTGGCGAGCCAGAGCCCGTTCCGCCGGATGCAGCTCAAGGATCCCGCGCAGCTCGAGAAGTACGTGCAGGGCGAGATCCGCATGGAGCTCCTCGCGCAGGAGGGCTGGCAGCAGGGCCTGCAGAACGACCCGAAGATCAAGGCCGAGCTCAAGCGCCTGATCGTGCAGCGCGTCCTCAACGACCACATCGAGGCCCTCGGCGATCAGCTCGACGCCAACGACGGCGACCTCGCGCGCAAGTACATGGAGCAGGAGAAGGAGCTCAACAAGCCCGAGCGCATCCGCCTCTCCCAGATCGTCCGCTTCGTGGAGGACGACGCCGAGCGCGCGGCGGCGAAGAAGCTCCTCGGGCGCGTGAAGGCCCAGGTCCTCGCGGCGCAGAAGAAGAACGACCAGACCGCGTTCAACAGCCTCGCGCGCGAGCACTCCGAGGACGAGGCCACGAAGAACGGCGGCGGCGACCTGCAGTTCCTCGACCGCGAGCAGCTCACGGAGCGCTACGGCGAGGACGTCGCGAAGACGCTCTTCGAGGACACGCAGATCGGAGACCTCGTGGTCGCGGACGCGCCGAACGCGGTGGTGCTGTTCAAGAAGACCGGCGTGCGGCGCGCGGTGAAGCGGACGTTGGAGATGGTGAAGTCGCAGCTGCGCGGGCAGATCATCGCGGAGAAGCGCGAGGCCGCGTTCGACGCGTACATCGAGTCGCTGATGAAGAAGCACGCGGTCGACGTCAACGAGGCCGCGTTCGAGAAGGTGCAGCTCGAGCCCAAGGAGAAGACCGGCTCGTGAAGCGCCTCCTCGTCCTCGCCCTCCTCGTCGCGGGGTGCCCGGCCAAGCAGCCGATCTCGCGCGGCGATCGCGTCGCGATCGACTTCACGACGCCCGAGGGCGAGCCGATCGATCACCCCCTCGCGAAGATCACGATCGCGGACCTGGAGGTCGCGTTCGCGCGGAAGCGCTTCGAGCGCGAAGGCTCGCTGCGCGCGAAGCCGCTCCCGGACGAGCTCCGCAAGCACACCATCGAAGCGATGATCGACACGCGCCTCCTCGCGATGGAGGCGGAGCGCCTCCACGTGAAGGCGTCGACGACCGCGATCGCGCGCGAGCTCGCGGCGTTCCGCGAGGGGCGCAGCGACGAGGAGTTCTCGCGGGAGCTGATCGAGAACTTCCAGACCGAGGCGGAGTTCGTCGCCGCGATCGAGCGTCAGCTCACGGCGATCGCGCTGCTCACGAAGGTCGCGATGAAGGACGTGGACCCGGCGCCGGAGGCGGTGAAGGCGAAGTTCGAGGCGCTCTCCGAGGAGGAGCGGACCCGGCCCGAGCGCGTGCGCGCGCGGCAGATCATGGTCACGACGGAGGAAGAGGCGAACGCGCTGCACAAGCAGCTGACCTGGAAGAAGACGGACTTCGCGGAGGCGGCCAAGGAACACAGCATCGGGCCGGAGGCGAGCCGCGGCGGCGACGTCGGGTGGTTCTCCCGGGGGCAGATGCCGGAGGTTTTCGATGAGATCTGCTTCCCGCTGGAACCGGAGGAGATCTCGCCGGTCATGGCTTCGGAGCTCGGCTTCCACATCTGCCAGCTCCTCGAGCGGGAACCGGAGCGGCCCTACACGTTCGAGGAGGCGGCGCCGCGGCTGCGGCGCGAGATGCGCCTGGACGCGGAGCGCACGGCGAAGGCGAAGCTGAAGCAACAGTTGCGCGACGCCGTTCGGATTCGGTACCTCGACGACGACGCGCTCGCGGGCGCGAAAGAGTGACGACCATGTGGACGACTTTGATGTTGGCGACCCTGGTGACGGCGGCGCCGAGTGATCGCGAGCTTCTCGATCGGATCGTGGCCGTCGTGAACGACGAGGTCATCACGCTCTCCGAGGTCGAGGCGGCCGCGAAGCCGTACATGGCGCACAACGAGGAAGAGGAGCGGAGGAAGCTCCTCTTCAAGGACATCCTCGACCAGCTGATCGCGGAGCGCCTCCTCGCGCAGGAGATCAAGCAGGCGAAGATCACCGTGACGGACGACGAGGTTTCGCGCGCGGTGAAGGATATCCTGCGTCAGAACAAGATCACCGAGGAGCAGCTGAAGCAGGCCGTCGAGGCGCGCGGGATGTCGATCGGGCAGTACCGCGAAGACCTCAAGTCTCAGCTCGTCCGGTTGAAGCTGATCGACATGAAGGTGCGTTCGCGCGTGGTCGTCCCGGAGGCCGACATCAAGGCCGAGTACGACGCCCGGACGCGCGACGACAAGAGCGAGGAGATCGTCCACATCCGGCACATCTTCTTCAAGTGGGGCGAGAACGCGACGGAGGCCGAGAAGGAGGCCGTCCGCGAGAAGGCCCGCGCCGCGCGGAAGCAGGCGCTCGACACCGACTTCGAGTCCGTCGCGAAGGAGCTCAGCGAAGGCCCCACGCGCAACGAGGGCGGCGACCTCGGCGAGCTCTCCGGTAAGCAGCTCCTCCCCGAGCTGAAGGCCGCGCTCGAGGGCGTGGAGCCGGGCACCATCACGAACCCGATAGACACCGCGAACGGCATCCACGTGGTGTACCTGGTCGGGCGGCGCTACAAGAAGCCGACGACTTACGCCGAGCTGCGCGACCGCATCTACCAAGAGCTCTACCAGCGCCGCGTCGAAGAGCAGACGAAGGTGTGGCTGGAAGAGCTGCGCGGTCAGAGCGCGGTCAAGGTGCTGCTGTAGCGTCGCGCGGGCCGCGCACGAAGACGCGGTAGGCCCACGGCTCGAGATCGAGGACGTCGCCGGCGGCGATCGTCGCCTCGGCCTCGCTGAACAACTCCACGTAGTCGCCGTCGATCGATCCGGCGTTGTCCGTCGGTTCGAGGCGGACGGCCGGCAGGTGGTGCGGCGAGAGGTTGAGGACGACGAGGACGGCGTCTTCCCCGTCGCGCCGGACGAACGCGTAGGCGTGGTCCGACGGTGACGTGTCGATCTTGCGGAAGTCGTCGAAGCCCACGTGGTGGAGCGCGCGGTTCGCACGGAAGAGCTGCAGGAGCTTGGTGTAGAACGGGCGGAAGCCGTCCGGGTCCTGCCAGTCGAGTTTGATGGCGGGGTCGTGCGTCAGCGGCGCGCTCTCGCGGATCTGGCCGTCGACGCGGACGCGCATGCCCGCCTCCTGGCCGTCGAAGATCAGCGGCTTGCCGGGGAGCGTACAGGCGAGGACGGCGAACGTGCGGATGCCCTCGCGGTAGCGATCCTGGAGCGTCCACACCCCGTTGTCGTCGTGGTTGTAGGTCATGCGCATGCTGAGCGCTTCGGGGGCGTCGAGGTACGGGACGAACTGATCGAAGTAGAGCGCGTCGTCGATCGTGGTGACGGGCCGGTGGCCGTGCGCGATGTCGCCGAGGCGCGGGTACACGCTCCAGTCGTAGGTCATGTCGAAGACCGGGTGGTACTCGCGGCCGTTCGCCTCCGCGAGGAGGAACACCGGGCGGTCGACTTCGAGCGCGGCGCGGAGCTCGCGGAAGAACTCGATCGGCATGTGGTGGGCGAAGTCGATGCGGAAGCCGTCGACGTCGTAGCGGTCGCGGAAGGCGACCATCTGGTCGCGCATGTACGCCCAGAGATCGCGGTTCGACCAGTCGAGCTGCGCGATCCAGCGGAACTGTTCGCCGACGGAACGGATGCGCCCTTGGTCGTCGCGCGCGTACCATTCGGGGTGCTCGTCGATGAGTGGGTTGTCCCAGGCGGTGTGGTTCGGGACCCAGTCGACGATGACGCGCATGTCGAGCGCGTGGGCGGCGGCGACGAGTTCGGTGAGGTCTTCGGCCGCGCTCGCCTCGGTGCCGTCGGAGCCGTACTCCGGGTTGAGGCGATCGTAGCGGCGAATGGCGT
The DNA here is from genome assembly GCA_030426505.1 of bacterium. Classification (GTDB taxonomy): domain Bacteria; phylum Myxococcota; class Kuafuiibacteriia; order Kuafuiibacteriales; family Kuafuiibacteriaceae; genus JAUHYN01. The sequence goes on from JAUHYN010000602.1 coordinate 3,995, forward strand.
ACGGGTTGCCGAAGGGCGCGTCGATCGCCTCGCCGCCGTTCGCCGGGACGATGCTGCCAATCTCGTGGACCGGGAGGAGCCAGACGATGCCGATCCCCAACGCCTTCAACTCTTCGAGGCGCGCTTCGACGCCCTTGAAGTCACCGGACTCGGAGAAGTGCCGGACGTACAGCTCGTAGATCGGCTCCTTGTGACGCCACTCGGCGAACGGGACCTCGGGGCGAGGCGTCGGTTCGGGGGCGGGCTCGCCGACGAGCGTCCCCACGGTGGGGCGCGGCGCTTCGCGCGACAGCGTGGCGGGTGCGTCATGCGGCGACGGCTTCGTGGTCGGCATCGAGACCTCGGGTTCGGGCGCGGGGTCGTCCGCGGCCTCGGGGGTGGGCGCACAGGCCATCATGATCAACATCGGCGTGAGCCAGCTTCGGTGGGCGCGCATCGTCGACTCTCCTCTCGCGGCCGATGCTCGCCGCGACGCGACCGCAGGGTCGACGTGTGCCCCCGCCATTCATCCCACAGAAACCGCCGCGTGTTACCGTCGACGCGCCGATGGGTTCGACGCCGAGGCCGAGCCGGACGACGCTCGTGGTGAAGCCCGTCGTCGGTGACCACCCCGTGCGCCTGACGACGGTCGCGCCGACCCTGCTCGTCACGATCGAGGCTTCGCTCGCGTCGGTCGAGGTCCGGCAGGCCGCCTTCACGCTGGATCGCTCGTCGTGTGTCGTCCTCCCGGCGCGCGCCCGCGCGACGTTGTCGACGCCCGACTCGGCGCGCGTCGCGATGATCGCTTTCGAGGCGCCGCTCTTCGCGGCGGTCGAGCGCGCGTACAAGAAGCTCGGCCTCGAGCGCGCGCGCCTCGACGCGTGGCTCGCGGAGCCCACCGCGCTCCCGCGCACGGTCTGGGTCCACGAGATCGTTCATCGGTTCGTCTTCGAGCGGTGGGCGCTCGGTGAACCGGACAACCAAGCGACGCGCTTCCTGGAGATCGAGATCCTCAAGGAGGTGTACTTCCTCTTCCGCGACCGGGAGGCCGGCGCGGAGCGCTCCACGCAACTGCAGGAGCGCAGCGCCGTCCTCGAGAAGGCGGTGGCGTTCATCGAGGGCCACGTGTTCGATCCGTGCGACGTCGCCGCCCTCGCGCGTGCGGCGGGCGCGAGCGAGCGTACGCTCCTGAGGACCTTCCGCCGCGAGCTCTCCACGACCCCGGCCGCGTACTGGCGCAGCCGCAAACTCGACGAGGCGCTCGTCCACTTGCGCGCGGGGCGAGAGTCGGTGGCGGAGGTCGCGGCGCGCGTGGGGTACGAGAACCCGACGGCGTTCGCGCACGCGTTCCGGCTGCGATTCAATCGACCGCCGTCCGCGTTCCGCCCGAAGGCCCGCGTCCGCCCGGCGCCGGAGGTCTAGGCTGAGGCCGAGCGCGAAGCGGTCGGTCCGAGGACTGTGCCAAGCTCCTCGTGAAGCGAGGACCGCTATGGTCTAGGAGCGTGTATCGGATAGCCGGCCCGGAGTGCCCAGGTTCGGCTCGCTTTCGGCGTCGGCCGGGGACCTCCCCTCCGGTCAGAAGCCGTTCGGCTCGCCATAGTGCCGCCCCTCGGCTTCGTTG
>JAUHYN010000603.1 GCA_030426505.1 bacterium
CGCCTCGGCGGCTGCCACCAAAACCGACGTGGCGTCGGCCGTGAGGCCGTCGAGTTTGGCCGGGTGTGTGTAGACCGGCGCACCGTCCTCGACGCGGTACACGAACGACGTGTCGCCCCGGACGACCGCGAAGACGCCGGCGGTGGAGGCGTCGGCCTGGAGGACGTCGACGAGGTCCGAGCGCTCCGTGAGGCTTCCGTCATCGCCGAAGCCGTACGTCGCGACCACGCCGAACACGTAGCCCCCCGCCGCGGCGGGGCGCTCGGGGCCGCCCCACGCCGACGGGCAGACGTAGCGATAACCCCCGTCGTCGGCGCGGACGGCGAGGCCGTGGGCGATGCGAATCACCGCGAGCGGATCTTCGGCGGGCCCGGCCGGGCCCAGGACGGCGGGGGTCGTGTGCGCCAACGCCGCGGCCGGCGCCACGACCAGGGCGACTGCGAGCAGCGATGTCCGCACTGCCTCGACTGTGAACAGTTCCGCGCCGCTTTCCAACCGATGTTCCCTCCGAACCTACCCCGACCCTAGCTTCAAGACCTGTCCAGGCCGCAGGATCCGACACGTGATTCGCGGCACACCGTGGAAGGTCTTCGCGCTGGTCGGCGCGTTCGGGATCGGCGCCCCCCACGCAGCGTTTGCTTTCGGCGGCGTGTTCACTCCGGACCGCGGGCCGGACACCGAGCCGGTGGATCTCGAGCTCGCGCGCGTGGTGTTCGAGGTCGACCCCGGACAGATCACCGCACACGTCTCGATGGGGTTCGTGGGGACGCCGGACGAGATCGCGTGGGTGCTCCCGGTGATGGACGTGCCAACGGTCGAAGAGTCGTCCTACGAGTTGATGGCGGCGCTCGAGCACGCGAGTGGCTTGTCCGTTCGGATGCCCGCGTCCGAGCCGTGCCTCGCGGCGGATCCCACGCCGGACATGGAGGCCGACGCGAACGGCTGTGGCTGCGGCGGATCGACCGAAGTACCCGGCACGCCGGATCTGCTCGCGGGCGACGAGACGGATCACCCGCCGGTGCGCAGCTACGGCACGACGATGACGACCAGCTACGCGATCGAGACGGTCGGCGCCGCGACGAGCGGAATCCTGATCGACTGGCTCCGCGCGCGCGGGTTCGCGGTGAGCGACAACATGGCGCCCGCGATGGATCGCTACAACCGCGTGGGCATGAAGTTCGTGGTGATTCGACTGCGCAACGACGCCGACGCGCAGCAGATCGCGCCGCTCGCGCTGACGTACCCCGGCGACCTGCCGATGATCCCGCTCGCGCTCACGAGTGTGTCGGCCCGGCCGCACTTCGGGCTGCTCGTCACGATCCTCGCCGACACGACGTACACGCCGCGCAACTACGTCGCCGTCGCGCCGTCGACGCACGAGATCCTCTTCGACGACGCGCACCGCGTGAGCTACTTCGAGTGGACCGCGCGCGCCGCGGCGGACAGCGCCGGGCACCTCTTCGTCTCGGAGTACATCGGCCTCAACCCGATCAACGCCGGCACGGTCATCGGCGGCCACGAGGTCCGCCACCTGTACCTGTCGCGGTTCTTCACGCGCATCAGCCCCGAGCACATGGACGACGACCCGGTCTTCCATCGTCACCCCGATCAGACCTACCGCATGAACGGGCGCCTCGACCTCGTGACAGAGCCTTCGCTGTACACTTGCAACGAGCTGGTCGAAGAGCGCCTGCCGTCGCCGTGCGCGTTCAACTTCTGCGGCGAGTCCGGGCAATGCACCGTCGTCGACGGCGTGGTCGGCTGCATCTGCGCGCCGGGCGACGTCGCCGAACGCATCACGGGCCCGGGCGGCGAGGACCACGTGGTCTGCGCGCCGCGCGAGATCGCCCACGGCCTCGCGCTCGACCCGGCGGTCACGTTCGATCCGTGCGCGTCGACGGACTGCGGCCAGGGCACGTGCGTCGTGAAGCACGGGCGCGCCTCGTGTGACTGCCTCCCCGGCATGACCGCGCAGCTCGACGGCGACTTCGTCCTCTGCGCCGAGACGCCGGAGGGCGCCGAGACGTTCGGCCCCGGCGCCGGCATCGAGTCGCGGCCGATGACGCCCGAGATGGCCGCCGCACCGTCGGCGAAGCCGGTGTACGCCGCGGCGCTCTGGGTCCTCATCGCCTTCGCGCTCCGCCTCCGCCGCCGCTGAAGCGCAGTCATCGGGGGACCTCTGCGTGCAGATCGCCCTCGCGCTCCGCCTAACGACTCCGACTCCGCAGCTTCCGTTGAAGCGGTGAACCGCTCCGCGAGGGTGATCGCCTCCACTCACCTTTCGCCCGTCTCCGTTCTGTCGCAGAATACGCGCGCCGTACCGCACCGAAGAGAGGGACCCGCGACATGCTCCACACCAACTTCCACCCCGCGATGATCGGGCTCGCGGCCGCCGCCCTGCTCGTCGGCTGCAGCGGGACCGAGCGCGACGACGACGACTCGACCCTCCCCCCGCGCGACGGCGGCGCCGTCCTCCGCGACGGCGGCCCCGTGCGGGACGGTGGCTTCATCCTCCGCGACGGCGGACCACCCCGGGACGGCGGACCCGCGCGCGACGCCGGACCCGCGCGTGACGGCGGACCCACGCGCGACGGCGGACCCGAGCGTGACGGCGGACCCGCACGCGACGGCGGCCCCGCACCGCGGGACGGCGGACCCGGACCGCGGGACGGCGGACCGTTGCGCGACGGCGGCTTCCGCGACGGCGGACTCGGACGCGACGGCGGACTCGGACGCGACGGCGGCGTCGGCCCGGACGCCGGGACCCCACCCGACAGCGGCGTCCCCGCCTTCTGTGGCGACGGCACCTGCGACAACGGCCTCAACGGGACGGCGGACCTCTCCGAGAGCGCCGTGACGTGCCCGTTCGACTGCAACCTACCCTGCCCCGCGAACACCGAGGGTTGCGCGTGCTCGTCGACGTTCGTCCCCGGCGACACGACGTACGGCCAGGACACCTGCGTCAACGCCGGCCACATGTGCATCCCGTGGGACACGATCTCCGGGCTCCAGCCCGGCCTCCCCTCGTCGCTCGAGACCTGCGTGAAGTCGTGCGTGGCCGACTCGGACTGCGGCGTCGACTTCACGGGCGCGTCGCGGCGGTGCGTCGAGATGGACTACCTCGGCGGCGCCCCGGGCACGCCGTCGCTCGGTTCGATCTGCGTCGACCGCACGACGCCGCACGACAACTTCTGCGGCGGCTCGCGCAACACGACCACGATCTTCCCGGGCGCGACCCTCAACACCGGCGCCGCGATGGTCGGTTGCCTCCCGGGACAGCAGTGCCTCTTCGGCCTGGACCTCAACCCCGACGAAGGCGTCTGCGTGCAGACCTGCGGCGCCGGGCTCCCCGCGTGCCCCGCGGCGCTCCCGTACTGCAACCCGGTCGGCATCTCGACCCAGACGTCGAGCGTCGGCCTCTGCAATCTCGCGCAGGCCCCACTCGGTGGGTGGTGCAACCTCCGCGAGGCCCCCGGCACCGCGGGGCTCGCCGTGCTCTGCGACAGCTCGACCACCGCCGCGCCGCTCGGCTGCCTCGACCTCGGCGTCATCGGGATCCCGGCGGGCGTCTGCATCGAGGAGTGCAACCAAGGCGGCTCCAACCCGAACGTCCCCTGCACCTCGCAGGACGCGACCAACCCCGCGCGCTGCGTCGTGCTCGACCCGGTCACCGGCGACGGCGTGTGCGATCAGATCGGTGCGACCGACTTCCCGGACACCTGCGGCGGCGCCGGCGGCTACGGGCTCGGGCGGCAGCCGTTCGGCGTGGTCTTCGGGACCGCCCAGGTCCCCGCGAACTGGTGCGTCGATCGCCTCCCGCCCCCGTTCACGCCGACGTCGCTGACTTCCCTCGGTCAGATCGGCGTCCTCGGCGGAGACTGCGGCGCCCTGAACATGGACTTCGCGCGGTGCCCGGAGGCGACCACGTGTGTCAACGACGGCGCGGGGGGCGGCGTCTGCGTCGCGACGTGCGATCAGGCGGCGGGCGCGAGCTTCTGCGCGCCGACGCTGACGTCGCTCGGCCTCCCCGCGCTCAACGCCACGTGCTTCATGGCCGGCACGAGCACCTCCGCCGGCTTCTGCGGCGGAGACTGAAGCGCACCGCGCGGCGCAGGCCGCCCCACCCTCACACCAGCGCGGGCGTCCGCCGCTTCTTCTTCTTCGCGGGCGCCGCGCGCGCCGTCGCCGCGCGCTCGATGCGCCTCTCCAGCCGCGCGCGTCGCCGCGTGATCTCGTCCGCGCCCTCCAGCGGCGCCGTGTGCCCCGCGTGGTAGAGCGCCCGATCGAACCGCTTGAACCGGTGCTCCCACAGCTTCGTCAACGCGAGGTGCGCGCGCGCCGAGCGGAGCCGATCGTGCCCCGCCGCCTCCACCGCCGCGTCGAACGCGGCGCACGCGCCCTCGTACTCGCCGAAGCGCTTGAGCAGCTCGCCGCGGAGCTGCTCGGCGTCCGCCGTGACGTCGTCCGCGCCCCCGCCCTCCGCCGCCGCCGCCGCGAACGACAGCGCGCGCTCGTAGTCCTTCGCGCGCACGGCGACCTTCGCGAGCGCGAGGTGATCGATCGGATCGTCACCGTGGTGGACGTCCTCCATGCGATCCGACAGCACCGACAACAGCGCCGCGAGCGCCACGAGATCGTTCGCGTTGTGCTCCATCACCAACGCGAGCACCGCCGAGTTCTTGTGCCGCAGGAACGACCAGTACACGCCGGGGATCTCGGCGCCGTCGATGTCCCGCTCGCGCCGCATCCCCAGCACCCGCTCCTCCATCGTGACCAGCCGCGCCGCGCCGAGCCGCGGACGGAACACCCGCCGCGCCATGTGCAAGAGGTCCACGTGTGGTCGCGTCGGCGGGGGCGCCACGCGGTTCATCACGAAGCGACTCGAGATCAGCGGCCAGTCGTACGACTTGCCGTTGTACGTCACGAGGCACGTCGACCGCTCCACGAGCTCGCGCAGCCGCGTGAGCATAGGCCCCTCCTCCCCGAGGTTCTCGAGGAGCAGCTGCTCGATCACCAGCGACTGGTCCTCGAACCACGCCGCCCCGATCAGGAACGGCACCGTCCCCGCGCCCATCGAGAGTCCGGTCGTCTCCGTGTCGAGGAACAGCGCCCCCGACAGATCGATCTCGGACAGGTGCGTATCGAGCGCGAGCTTCGCGATCATCCGCGGGCACGCGTCGAGCGCGCCGCGCACCGGTATCGACCCGTGACAGTGGTGCGGCTCGAGCACATGCACCTGACGGAAGTAGCGCCCGTGGCCGTCGTCGCGCCGCTCGCCCACGAGCGCGCCACCGCCGCCCGCGATCCCGAGCCGCTCCTCGAGGCGCGCCTGGTCCACCATCGGCGGCGCCGCGGGCCTCTTCTCGATCGACGCGATCAAGCGCCTGAGCGCATCGATCTGCCCCAACCGATCGTCCGGCATCGTCGCCACCATCGGCGCCACGTCCGCGCTCCGACTCCCCGGCCCCGCGTCCGGCAATCGCCGCAACCGCTCGCTGAATCCCACCACGTTCTAGAACCCCATCAACGCCGCCACGCGACGCGCGACGTGCTTCTTCGTGAAGTGCGGCTCGTGGACCTCGCCGATCATC
>JAUHYN010000604.1 GCA_030426505.1 bacterium
ACTTGGGGCAGCGCGTCGTCGACAGGCACGATGTCGTACTGCACGGGCTCGCTGGGGAAGCCCAACGCGCTGGTGAGTTCGAGGCTGTAGCGATCGAATCGCTCAACGGTGAGCGTGGTGGAAGCGATGGCGTTGTCGCGGTCGTCGGTGCGGAGCTTCATCTCGACGGGTTCGCCTTCGCCGCGACGGAGGTAGGCCTTGCTGAGTGGTTCGCTGGAGTAGACATCGAGCGTCACGGTCGAGCCCGTGTTGCGGACGCCGTACGCCGCCGCGCGATCCACGAAGATCCGCGCGCCCTCGACGACGGCGCCTTGGCGCGCGTCGAGGCCGGTCCCGCGACCGTCACCGCCGGAGGCGTGCAGCGCGATCGACTCGAGCACGACGTCGGTGAGCGTCGCGTTCGCGGCGTCGATGCGCACCGCGAACTGCGTGCCCCCTCCGACCACCGCCCGCGAGAGATCGACCGGGCCGTCGGCGTCGACGCGCCCGATGATCCGCGTGCGGTCCGCTTCGAGGCGCCCCTGCGCGTCGACGAACAGCTCGTCGAGCGAGGCGATCACACCGTCCAACCGGACGACGTCGCGCGCGAAGAGGTCGGTCCCGATCTCGAGTGACAGGTTCGCGAACGTGACGGCGTCGGTGACCTCGAACGCTCCGCCCGCGGTCAGCGTCGTCTCGCCCGGACACGCGCCGACCAACACCACCGACGTGGACATCGTGTCGGCCAACGCGTGCGCGCCCTTCGCGAGCACCACGACGTCGCCGGTCGCCGCCGCCGACAACGCCGCGTCCAACCGACCGAAGGGCGCACCCATCGAACCGTCGCCACCGTTGGCGCCGGGCTGCACGAACCACCGCGCGTTCCCCGGCAACGGATCCGGCCAGGCTCCGGCCGGACACGCCGTGATCGGCGCGCAGTCCTCGGCGCCGATCCACTGCACCTCGTCGTCGGCGCACGCGACCCGCGGCGGCGGCGCGCAGGCCATCACCCCCGCGGCGTCGTGCGCCGCGAATCCCTGCGGGCACGACGCCCAGCTCGGCGCCGCGGCGAGCCGCACCGCCTCCGGCTGCTCGGGCGCGGCGATCGTCGGCCGCTCGGGGCACGGGATCCGACACAGGTCGTCCTCGAGGCACCCGCCCGAGTCGGCGCACGCTACGCCGCCGACGCTCTTCATCCGAAACGCCTCCGCGCCGTCCTCCAGACGCGTGACCTCCTCGAACCCGAGGGTCGACCCGTCCGCGACGACCGCGCGACGGCCGAGGTCGAACTCCGGGATCGGGCGCGATGGCTCGCCCGGCGCGGCGGGCGGGACGAGGCCCGGCGCGATCTGCATCGCCTCGAGGGTCTGTTCGTAGTGGAGCACCCAGACGGTGCGCGGTGAATCGAGCGCGACCACGATGCGCCCCGCGCCGTCGCCCTCGAGCGCGGTCACGACGACGGCGCCGTCCGCTTGTTCGGTGACGACGAGGGTGGAGAGCGCGTCCGGGGCGCCTGGGGCGACGAGGTCTTCGTCGCCGCCACAGGCCGCGAGAGCGCAGAGGCCCGCTGCGACGACGCGGCGCATGCGGGGAATTCTACCTGGGGGTGGAGAGCGGGGCGAGGCCCCGCGGGCTCAGTCGAGCTCGGCCGACTTGATGAGGTCTTCGGCGACGAGGATCCGCTGGCAGTTCGGGCACGTCTCGATCGACTCGTTCCGCTGGATCTCGACCACGTGCTGCGGCCGCAACCGCATGTTGCAACCCATGCCCGTGCCGTCCGTCATCTTCGCAACCGCGATGCCGCCGGTGTAGTTGGCGCCGCGCTCGTACTTCTTGGTGAGGCCGGGCGTCATCTTCTCGAGGACGGCGTCGCGACCGGTCTTCGCGGCCTCGGCGTCCTCGCGGAGCCGGTTGTGGGCCTCGCGCAGCTCGCGGACCTTGGCGCGGACCTCGGCCTCGTAGCCCTTGAGGTCCTCCGACTTGCCGTCGATGACCTTCTGCTTGTCCTCGATCTCTTGCATCAAGGTCAGGGCCTTCTCGTCGGCGTCGCGCACCTGGCGCTCACCGAGCTCGAGCTCGCGGGACAGCGCCTGGTACTCGCGCGGCGACTTGATGTCGTTGAGGCGCGTCTTCCACTTGCGATGTTTCTGGGCCTCTTCGCTGGAGTGCGCTTCGATGTCGCGCGCCTCCTTGCGGAGCCCTTCGGCCTCGGTGTTCAGGACGCCGAGCTCGGCGCGGTGGACGTCGAGCCCGTCTTCGATCTCGCGGATCTTCTTCGGGATCGTCTCGGCGCCCTTTTCTATCTCCAAGACGGCCGCGTCGATCTTTTGGAGTTCCCAGAGTAGAAGAAGCTTTTCGCGCACAGTATTCGAGCCTCCGGTCAGAGCGGGTGGACTCCCGCTCGGGGTTTCATTCGAGGTTCTCGTTGGCGCTCTATCGTCAAGCCGAACACTCCAAAGATTGGGCCCACCTGGATTCGAACCAGGGACCTATCGGTTATGAGCCGACAGCTCTAACCGCTGAGCTATGGGCCCCCGCACCCCGCGGGAATCGGACTGCGACTCCTACGCGCGTGATCGGAGGGCGTCAAGTCAGTCTTCGGGGAGGCTCGCGCGCTTCTTCGCGATGAGCTGTTCGAGGTCTCCCGAGACCGCGGCGTCGCCCTCCCCGACGGCGTCCTGGGCCCGCTGGAGCACCTCGATCTCCGCCTTGGTCTGCACCACGATCGACTCCACCGCGTCCTGGACGGTGTCGATCAGCTCGCGGAACTCGTCGCCCTTCCGCAGCTTGCGCACGTGAGGGATCTGCCCCTCCCCCAGCATACGAACGTAGCGCCGGAACACGAAGATCGGGCCCGCCATCCGGTGCGTCACGAAGATCGCCCCCAGCGCCAAGACCAGGTTGAACGCGACGAGCGCACCCACGAGATACGCCACCATCTTCGCGTCCGACTGCGCGAGCTGCTCCTGGAACACGACGTCGAGCTCGGCGTCGAGTTGGAGCATCCGCGAGTTCACGCGCATCTGCTCGATCAGGAAGAAGCCCAACGCGACCGAGATGATCGAGGACAGCCCGACGATCATCCCGGTGTACTTGAGCTGGAACTTCCGATTGAGAAGCAGATTCGTCATTCGTCGTTGTTTGCGCCCCTTTGGCGCTCCATTCGACATGGTCGTCACCCTCCCCCGATCTGCGCCATCGAATCGTCCACGACGCGCTTCACCGCGGCCTCCAGCAGCTTCGTCTCGAGTCGCTGCAGGGCCGCCGCCTTGTTCGTGCTGCTCTGGGCGCTCGCCTTCGCCGACAGCACTTGCCTCAAGTTCTTCTCCGGCCACGTTGCGATCGTGAGCCGCACCTCGAGCGTGACGCGAAACTTCGCGCCCTCCGCCTTCACCGAACGCTGCGCGATGGTCCCGGTCAGCCCGTAGCCCGTCGCGCCCGCGCCGTCGTCGACGGCGTACCGGTCCCCGAACTTCGCCTCGAAGCCCTCCGCCAGGTACTTCACGAGCGCCTGGCGCAGCTCGGGCGAGGTCTCCACGTTCGGGTTCGTCGCCGCGTCGATCACCAGGCTCCGCTTCCCGACCGCGGCGGGCGGGGGCGCGACGGCCGGGGGCGGCGGCGGCGGAGGGGGCGGCGGCGGCGGCGGCTTCGCGGCGTCGATCCGATCGAGCGCGATCTTGGCCTGCTTCCGGACGAACGCCTCCTCGTCCTTCATCGCCTGCTCCACGTAGCCCCGCCCGCGTTGATCCTCGAGCACGCCGAGCGCGACCACCGCCATGCCGCGGACGAGGTAGCTCTCGTCCAGGTTCGACGCGAGACCGAGCGACTCGACCACCTTGTCCGGCGCGGCCTTCTTCTCCTTCTCGAGGCGCTTCGTCATCACGCGGATCGCCTGCATCCGCACCTTGTACGAGTCGTCGCGCTCGAGCGTCTGGATCAAGCGGTTGTACGGGTCCGCGGCGCGCGCCTTCGAGGCGAGCCCGCTCACGGCGACGAACGCGAGGGACGCGACGACCGTGGAGACGAGACGCATCGAGCCTCAGTCCGCGCTCGGCGGGACTCGGTTCTCGATCATCTCGGCCGCCAGGCGCACCGCCGCCATCATGCTGCCCGCGGACGCGACGCCGCGGCCCGCGATGTCGTACGCCGTCCCGTGGTCGACGCTGGTGCGAATGATCGGGAGGCCGAGCGTGACGTTCACCGCCTGGTCGAAGTCGAACAGCTTGAGCGGGATGAGCGCTTGGTCGTGGTACATGCCGACGACCACGTCGAACTCGCCGCTCACCGTGCGTTGGTAGACGGTGTCGGCCGCGTACGGCCCGGCGACGTCGATGCCCTCGCCCACGCACGCGTCCACCGCGGGGCGAATGATTCGGATCTCTTCGTCGCCGAACATCCCGCCCTCGCCCGCGTGCGGGTTGAGGCCGGCCACGACGATGCGCGGGCGCCGACGCCAGAAGAACGTGCGCAGCGTCTTGTCGGTCACGCGGAGCGCGTGCTCGATCTTCTCCTTCGTCAGCAACGAAGGCACGTCACGGAGCGGGACGTGGATCGTGATCGGGATGACCTTCAGCGTGGGCCCCGCGAGCATCATCAGCGGGCCCTTCACCCCGCACCACGACGCGAGCATCTCGGTGTGGCCGGGAAAGTCGGCGCCGCTGCGCTTGAGCGATGCCTTGCTGATCGGCGCGGTGACGATCGCGTCCGCCGCCTGCGACATCACGGCGTCGAACGCGCCGCGGATGTACTCGATCTGCACCGCGTCCGATCGCGCCGTCGGCGCGCCCCAGTCGAGCTGCGCGTCGTCCGACAGATCCGAGATCGCGCGCACCGGGAGGGTCTTTTCGTCGTGACCGCGCGCCGCCTCCGGCGTGTCGACGGGGACGAGATCGATCGTGATGTCGACGTCGCGGGCGGCGCGCTCGAGCACCGCGCGGTCTCCGAACACCACGAAGTCTGCGCGCGCGCGGACGTCCGCGACCGAGGCCGCTTTCACGACCACCTCCGGCCCGATGCCGGCGGGGTCTCCCATCGTGATGGCGAGGAGCGGACGTCGCGCCGTCACGGCGCCTCGACGTCTTTGAGCATCGCCCGGACGCGCTCGGCGTCCTTCGCGTTCGGCGCGAGCTCGATGTACTTCTTGTAGTGCTTCACGGCGCGGAGGGTGTCGTCCTTCTTCGCGTAGAGCACGCCGAGGTTGCGGTGGCAGTCCGCGAACCCCGGGTCGAGCTTGAGGCACGCGGACAAGGCGTCCTCGGCCTCGGAGAGCTTGCCGCCGATCAGCGCGGCCTTGCCGCGGTTGTACGCCTCGCGCGCCTTGTCCGAGTTCGGGCGCGGCTTGCGGGTGGCGCGGCGCTGCTCAGGGATGCCGCGGAAAAGATGAAGTTTTCCGCCCGTGCCTATCACCGGATCCTGAAAGTGGCGCGAACGCTGGCCGATCTCGATGGCGCGGAAGCTGTCGGGCGACTGCATATCGCCGAAGCGATTTCCTATCGCCTGGCGGGAGAAGCGATGTCGAAAGCGGCGTGAGCGAACTCCGGCGGCAGATGCCGGTTTCTGTTTTCCGGGGACGGTTCATTCGTGGCGGATCCGGAAGTCGAAGCTGTATCG
>JAUHYN010000605.1 GCA_030426505.1 bacterium
GAAGGGACCGACGACGTCGACGGCGACGGCCTCGGCAACTGGATCGACACGGACAGCGACGGCGACACGATCCCCGACCGCACCGAGCTCCTCTTCGACCCCGACGGCGACGGCCTCGGCGCGTACATCGACGTGGACAGCGACGGGGACGGCCTCGGAGACTACATCGAAGGCCTCGCCGACCCGGACACCGACGCGATCCCCGCGTTCCTCGACACCGACAGCGACGGCGACTTGATCGACGACTGGCTCGAGGGCACGAACGACGCCGACGGCGACGGGATCCCCAACTTCCTCGACTCGGACGCCGACGGCGACACGATCGCCGATATCACCGAGGGCCTCGCGGACTCCGACGGCGACGGCACGCCGGATTACCTCGACCTCGACAGCGACGGCGACACGGTCGCCGACGCGATCGAAGCGGGCGACAACGACCCGGGCACGCCGCCCGCGGACACCGACTTCGACGGGACGCCGGACTACCTCGACCTCGACAGCGACAACGACACGATCCCGGACGCCGTGGAAGGCGCCGGCGACCCCGACGGCGACGGGCGCCACAACGCGGCCGACATCGACAGCGACGGCGACTCGGTCCTCGACATCGACGAAGCCGGCGACGCCGACTTGCTCACCGCGCCGGTCGACTTCGACGGCGACGGGACGCCCGACTACCTCGACGTCGACAGCGACAACGACACGATCCTCGACCTCACCGAGGGGAACGTGGACAGTGACGGCGACGGGCGACCGGACCGCACCGACCTCGACAGCGACAACGACGGCATCCCCGACTCGGTCGAGGCACAGGACAGCGATCCGAACACGCCGCCGCCCGACACCGACGGCGACGGCGCGTACGACTTCCGCGACGTCGACTCGGACGGTGACGGCCTCGCCGACGGCGCCGAGACCGGCTGCCCGCTGTCGACCAACCGCCTCGCGGCGGACTCCGACTTGGACGGCTTCGTGGACTCCGCGGAGATCGCGTTCGGCAGCGACCCCTGCTCCAACGCGAGCGGCATCGACGACTTCTACTTCACGTTGTCGCCCACGTCAGGGCCGGCCGCCGCGCCGCTCGACTTCACGAACACGGCGATCGACCGCGCGGACTTCGCGATCAACATCGACACCACCGGTTCGATGGGCGGCGAGATCACGAACCTCCGCAACTCGCTGTCGACGCTGATCATCCCGGGCGCCCAGGCGCTCGTGCCGAACCCGGCGTTCTCGGTGTCTTCGTTCCAGGACTTCCCGATCGAGCCCTTCGGCTCCGCGGCGTCGCAGGACATGCCGTTCGTGCTCGGCTCACGCGTCACGACGGACAGCGCCGCGGCGCAGGCGGCGGTGAACCTGCTCGCGACGAGGAACGGGCGCGACCTGCACGAGTCGGGCATCGAGGCGCTCTTCCAGATCTCGACCGGCAACGGCACGGCGTGGGGCCCCGGCGCGTCGGATCGTGTGCCCGCGTTCGACCCGAACCTGAACCGCGTCCCGAACGTCGCGGACGGGACGATCGGCGGCGTCGGGTTCCGGCTCGACGCGCTCCCGATCATCGTCCACGTCACGGACGCGCCGAGCCACTTCGCCGCGGACTACGCGAACGACGCGCCGCAGGTGTCGGGCGCCGGCGCGGGCTCGACCCGCGAGGCGCTCAGCGCGATCGGCGCGCGCGCGATGACCATCGCGAGCACCGCCCTCCCCCGCCCCGCGGATCCGGTGACGATGAACGGGATCTTCGAGGACATCTGTCAGCGCTCGGCGACGCAGCTCTACGGTCGCATCGACAGCCCGGCCGGCTCCGACGTGGACTGGTACGTGATCAGCGGCGCCCTCCCGGGGCAGACGCTGACCGCGGAGGTCACGGCGTCGCGCGTCGGTTCGCCGCTCGATTCGATCGTCGGTATCTACAACGGGGCGGGCGCGCAGCTCGCCGTCGACAACGACATGGCGCCCGGCCTGCACACGGACTCGCGCGCGAGCGTGGTGCTCACGGGGCCGGGGCCGTTCTACGTGGCGGTGAGCTCGTACAACGACACGAACTTCAACAGCGGCGGTGGCGTGTCGTCGGGCTTCTATCTCCTCGAGGTCGCGGCCGGCGGCACGACGTTCACGACCCCGAACGTGGTGTGTTCGGCGAACGACGCCGGTGACACGCGCGGCGCGGCGACCACGTTGGTGCGCGCGTCACTCGCGGCGCAGCCGATGAGCGTCGCCGAGTGCACCGAGACCTGCAGCGCGATGGTCGCCGACGATCCGATGCGGATGCCGTACGGCATCGCGAGCCTCAGCGGCGCCGTGGTGCCGCCCTGCAGCTGGGACCAGTTCGGCTCGGGCCGCCCCGCCACGTGCGCGGCGGGCGAGTGCTGCACGGGCCCCGGCGGCGCGGGCACGCCCGCCGACGCGGCCGGCCAGTGCCCGCTCGCATTCGAGATCGCGAGCGACGGCACCGGCATCGGCCAGGCGGTCGTCACCGGCATCGAGTCGCTCGTGCGATTCGCGACGTTCACGATCACCGCCGAGCTGCGCCCCGACGCGACCGAGCTGTCGCAGACCGGCTTCGACACGCGGTGCTTCATCCAGGCGGTCGTCCCGACCGTGAGCGCCCCGCCGAACGCGTGCGCGCCGGTGCCGACGATCGTCGACCTGATCCCCCCCGCGGGCGTTCCGGACGGCTTCTCGAGCGTGGTGCCGGGCACGAACCTCACCTTCGACGTGACGGCCGAGAACCGCGCGGCGGGGACGAGCGACCCGTGT
Organism: bacterium; assembly: GCA_030426505.1. Classification (GTDB taxonomy): domain Bacteria; phylum Myxococcota; class Kuafuiibacteriia; order Kuafuiibacteriales; family Kuafuiibacteriaceae; genus JAUHYN01. The sequence continues at coordinate 2,761 of JAUHYN010000605.1, forward strand.
GTCGCCGCCACGACCGAGCCTCAGCTGTTCAAGGCGTACATCGATCTGCTCGCGGATGGTGTGACGGTGGTCGATACGCGGGAGGTGATCGTGATCGTGCCGCCGCAGCCGGCGAACGGGAACTGAGTTCCTGGGGGGGCTCCTCCAATCAGGAATCTCCTCCGCATTCGGCCGCGTCATTCGTATCCCCCGTCCTCGATTTCGATCTCCCCGGTTCCCCGATCTCCGAAGACGTTCCGCGTTCGCGGGATCGCATCGGTCCGCGCGCACCGCGCGGCCGTGATCTCAGGATGCAGAGACGGGGAAGATCGAAATCGAGGACGGGGGATGTGAATTCGATTCCCGATTCACCGAGGGCAACGGCCCCAGCGCTCAGCGGTGGAGATACGACGCCAACCGCTCCGGCGCGATCGCGCGTACCCCGCTCGGGTACCGCTCGAACGCCTCCGAGGTCACCACCAACAGCTCCGCGCCGATCTCGGCGAACCGCAGCGCGTCGGACAGCTCGCGCCACCCGTACTCGTCGAAGGTCTGGTCGAGCACGATCGCGCGCACCGGGAGCGCGCGCGCCGCAGCGAGCGCCTCCACCAAGTCGCTGACGAGGAGCGCCGTACACCCGCCCGCCGCGACGATGGCGGCGAAGCGCGCGCGGCGCTGCACGCCCGCGTCGGTGTCGGTGAGGACGATGACGGGCGCGGGGCCCGACGGGATGCGCGGCACCGCGGATTCGGTGAACGCGATGCCGATGCCGGCGCCGGTGCCGAGGAGGACGCCCTCGTCGGTGAGGCGGCGGTGGGCGACCGTCCCGCGGAGCGCGAACGCGCCGACGCCGGAGATGAGCACCGTGCTGTCGAGCGCGAAGGAGTCGGGGCGGTCGACTTCGAGGAAGAGCCCGCCGTGGTTGATGTCGCGCACGATGCCGCGCACGGCGGCGTGCATCGTCGACACGTGGACCTCGATCGCGCGCGTCTTGAGGCGGGGGGCGCGGTTGTGGATCGGATCCGGGGCGTCTTCCTCGAGGTCGCCCTCGTCGAGCTCGGGGAGCTCCAGATCGAGGGGCGCGTCGCCGAGCTCGGTGGCGAGCTCGAGGTCGAGGGACAGGGACGCGCTTCGGTTGACGGGCGGCGCGTCGACGACGAGCTCGGATGTGTGCTCGATGTCGAGCTCCAGGATCATCGCCTCCTCCGCGTGGGAAGCGGGCGTGGCGCCGGCGCGCGCCTTCTCGAGGATGGGGCGCAGCGTGAGCTCGTCGTACATCGCCGGTTCGTCCGGGAGCTGGAGGATCAGGCGGTCGTCCGCGGGGCGCGGCGGGAGCGGTTGCCCGTCGGTGCCGATGACCTCGACCCAGATGTGGCCGCCGTGCGGGCGCACGCGGCAATTGACCAGGCCGAAGGGGTCGCGGACGTCGAAGTCGAGCGTCCACTGTTGGGGGTCGAGCTCGATGTTCGGGAAGTAGCGGCGCGCCGACTCGACGAACTGCGCGGACCGCGTCACGAGCTCGGCCCAGCGTCGCTCGACCTCGCGTACGAGGTCCGCGCCGCGGTGCAGGTCGTAGAACACGATCGGCCCGATGAAGCGCAGGGGCGACGGCTTCGTGAACCACAGGCGGTCGTGCCCTTGGACGACGAACTCCTGCAGCGCCGCGATCGGCGCGCCCGGCCACGCGGACATCCGGCCCGGGTCGACCGTCAGACGCCCGCGCACGAGGTCGTGGACGATGAAGCTCTGGACGCCGAGGTCCTGGAGGCGCTTCTTCGCGATGACCGCGAGGCGCCGCGGCGCGACACCCGAGACGTGGGCGTCGGGCCGTACCGCGGCGAGGTTGGAGGCGGTCATCGAAGGATCTAGATCGGCGCACCAGACGCGATCAGCACCCCACGTTCGAATCCGGGACACCGGGGTTTTCGGGCGTTCGGGTCGCCCGCCTCTCGACTATCTGGGGCGCGGGTGGGGCTCGCGGAGTCGTTCCAACTGGCGTGGTCCCTGCTACAGGTAGGGCCGATGCGCTCCTTCGTCTCGGCCCTCGCAGCGGCCCTGGTCCTCGCGCCCGGCTCGGCGCTCGCGTGCTCGCTGGCGCTCGGCATCTTCGAGGTCTCCCCCGCCGCCGGGCAAGCGATCCCGTCGAATGGTCGAGTGCTGTTGCTCGTGTCGCCGGGCGCCGAGTCGCTGTCGTCGGCGCACTTCATCGCGGGCGGTGTGACGGTCGAGGTGCCCACGCGGGTGATCGGGCCGCACCACGTGGTGGCGGAGATACCGGCGCCGGTCGTCGCCGGCACGCTGCAGACGACGCTGCTCAACGAGCAGTCGATCCAGTCGTTCCCGATCGGCCCGGTTGTCGGCGAGGACACCGCCGGCCCGACCTCCCCCACGAACTTCGAGATCGACGGCGACTTCGAGCCGTTCGACCAGTGCTTCGGCTCCGGCTACCGCGTGTCCGGCGAGTTCGACGCGAGCACCGACGACGTGGGCGTCGCCGGCTACGCGCTCGTGCAGATCCTCCCGAACGACGCCGTGGAGATCCTGGAGATCATCAACGAGCTCGACCAACCGACGTTCGAGCGCCGCCAGTTCAGCGTCTTCATCCAGGACCGCGACGCGCCGTCGCCGGGCGACCAATACTGCCTCACGCTCCGCGCGTTCGATCGCGCCGGCAACTGGTCGGGCGGGTTCGGCGAGACCGCGTGCATCGAGTTCCCCGCCGAGCCGCCGGACCGCGACGGCGGCGTCGACGCGGGCTTCGTCGACTCCGGCGTGACGCCGGACTCCGGCGTCGCGGCGGACGCCGGTAGCCCCGCGCCGCCCCCGCGCGACGCGGGCCCCGCCGCACC
>JAUHYN010000606.1 GCA_030426505.1 bacterium
AGGACCGAAGCGAAGTCCAGGTCGCAATGACGTAGCGTGCCGACCCAGTATCGACCACGAGCCGTCGGAGCGATCTTGGCGATGGCTCTTCTCACTGTCTCTGCATCCAAGTGACCCGCGGTCGTGGTGCGGTACCGTTTCAGCTCGCTGCGAACGCGCCGGAGAGTACTCGTGGCCTCGTTCAGGGCTTCCGTCACGCCGGTCTCGAAGCGGTGGCCGGCGAGGAACTCATCGGGCCGAGTGCGTATCGATTCTTGGATCTTTCGTAGGATGCGGTCCGCCGACTCCAATGCGATGAGCCACATCTTCACTCCACTCATTAGAACGCTCTCGCCCTTGAGCGTTCCGATTAGCTCGCTACTCACCCGTGCCTCAGGCTCCATCATGAAGAGAGCCACACGCATGTCTTGAGCGAGCATCGCGAGCGCAGCAACGTAGATTGAGATTTCGTCGTCGGGGTCGAAGACATCCCGAATGCAGAAATGGCGGAGCTGGGCGCTTGGACGCGGCATCGAGCAGCAACCAGAGCCGATCGTCCGCTGATCGCCAAGCCTTTCAGGTCGAGGCGAACCGGAAGCTGAGCTGAAGCGCGGGAGCCACGCGAGGGATTGGGAGGCGCAAGACGATGTCCGACAGCTTCGCCCAGGTCGGGCGCGCGTAGCCTCGGATGGCCCGTCGGCCGCCCTGCTGCGAGCCGTGGGTCAAGATGTTGATGAGCGGCTCGCTGACGTCGGCTTCCTCGAGCGCCGTGATGAAGCTCGCTCGGAGCGCGTGCGTGCCCCGGTCGCGGATCCCGACGAGGGTGCAGTCGCGCTCGATCCATCGGTCGGCGCGGTCGTTCCTCAGCGGTCCGATCGTCCCGTCCGGTCGATGCACGCGAACGACGAGCTCGTCGGCGCCGGCCGCGCGGGCGTCGAGCATCATCGCGAGCCGAGGATGGACGGGGACGAGGCGCGATCGGCGCGTCTTGGTCTCGCGGTGCGTTCGATCGTTCGAGGAGTAGGCGCGTCGCACGCGGAGGCGCCCGAGGCCTTCGCCTCCCGGGGGCTCGTAGTCGTGCCCTCGCAACCCGGCGACCTCCGAGATCCGGAGCCCCGCCCACGCCTGGAGCGCCCACGCGAGCGCGTGGTCAGGCTCCGGATGCGTCGCGAGCATCGCGCATTCGTCCGGGGTGTAGCGGGCGTCCATCCGCCATGCCGCGTCGGCGTCGACGTCGACGTTCGACAGTCGCGGGACCGGGTTCGCGTCGACGAGGCCCTCCGCGACGGCGGCATCCATCACGACGCGGAGCAGGTTCCGGACGTTCCGCCGCGTTCGAGGCGCGCGCCCTTCGCGCTCGAGCTCGTGGACGAGCACGAGGACGTCGTGAGCCGTGAGCTCGTCGAGACGCATCTCCAGCGCGCTCAGGTGCGCCTTCACGATCGAGCGATAGGAAGCGCCGCAGCGGAGCCCCTGCGCGACGCGGCGGTCCACCCACTGCGCGGCGAAGGCGCCCACCGTCGGGAGCTCCGGCGCATCGGCGAGCTCCGGCGCGGGCTCGTCGTGGCACGCCATTCGTCGGCCGGCCTCGCTCCCGATCGATCCCGCCCACCGCTTGAAGGCCTCGGCGCGCGCGCGATCGTCGTCGGCGCCGGCAAGGAGTCGACCGAGCCTCGCGACCTCGGGCGGCGCGACGACACAGCGGGCGTCGCCGACGTCGTACACGAGGAGCGAGATCCATTCGGCCTTGAGGTGTTCGAACCCGGCGCGGAGGTTGTCGTCGCACGCGGCGTCGAGGCACGCGTGCATGAGGCTCGTCGCGAGACTCGCGTGCCGTTCGAAGTCGTCGTCCGAGAGGGACTCGAGCGCGCCTCGCGCGAGCGATGCGCCGCGGGCGCGGATCTCCCATCGGACGGCGCGTCGTTCCTTCCAGACGGAGCCCTCGGTCTCGCCCTCGCGCCGGTAGGCGACGGTCTGTTTGTCGTGCTGCGGATGCTGAGCCTGGGATAGAGTCATGGCGCTGCGGGCCCTCCAACGGCCCGTGGAAGTGGCTCCGGTTGGCGTTGGCGCGCCGCCGGAGCTGCGCCTGGTCACCGTGACCAGAACGTGACCAACTTCGTATCACTCGATGTGTTTCCGTGTCACTCGCCCGAACGCGTAGACGCACCGCGAACGGACGATCCAAATGCTTTCGAGCGTAATACAGTCAAACCGAGCAACACCGCGAAATCGGCCTTACGCGGACTTCGAATCCAGGGGTTGGGGGTTCGAGCCCCTCTGGGTGTGCTTTACTGCCGCGTCGTCGGCGCTCAAATCGGCACGCCGAACTCGGCGGTCTTCGCGTCCAGCACGCGGATGTAGACCTCCGGGTCCAACCACAACTCGAGCCCCTTCTCGCCCGCCGACACACCGATCCGGTCGTACAGGATCGCCTTCTCCTCCAGCCACACCGGCCACGGGCGCGTGGTCGCGAGCGCCGTGACGGCGCCGCGGACGTAGCCGGTCAGCGCGCGGAGGCGCGGGATGGGGGCGAGCTGCACCTTCTTGTTCTTCGTCGCGCGGGCGAGCGCGCGCAGATCGATCGACTCCGCGATCGAGATCACCGCGATGAAGATGCCGGTCTTGTCGCCCTCGACGACCAGCGTCTTGAAGATCTGCTCCGCCGGGTGGCCGATCGCCGCCGCGAGCGTGGGCGGGTCCATCTCGGTCGGATCGCCCGCGTACGCGATCAGCTCGTAGTCCGCGCCGTGCTTCTCGAGCACGCGGCACGCGTTGGTCTTCACGGCTCCAGCGCCTTCCGCATCATCCGGTGTCGGATCCCGGCCTCCACGTACTCGTCGCCGTACGCGACGTACCCGCGCGCCTCGTAGAAAGGCACGACCTGGATCTGCGCGCCGAGGATGATCTCGGCGTACCCCTCCGCCAACGCGTGCCCCTCGAGCGCCGCCATCACGTCGTGTCCGTAGCCGTTGCCGCGGTGCTCCCCGAGCACCGCGACGCGCTCCGCCTTCGCGTGTCCGTCCGCGATGCGCAGGCGCGCGGTTGCGACCGGCACGTCGTCCACCCGCAACAACACGTGGGTACACTGCGGGTCGCGGCCGTCGACTTCGATGACGTCCGGGACCGCTTGCCCGTCCACGAAGACGACGCGTCGAATCGCGTGGCAGGCCGCGAGCGCTTCGGGCCGGTGGCGGCCGGGCACGAGGACATCGACCGTCTTCACGCGCACGACCTCAGCGCCGGTGTGCCTCGCGGTCAAGCGACGTTCACTCGAACGGCGCGAACCGCGAAGTCACGTCCGGGTCGAGGTGCGCCTCGAAGTGCCGCTCGACCTCCGCGAGGATCACCGGCAGCACGAACACCGCCGAGTAGTGCCCGGTCAGCGTCACCATGCGGTCGGGCCGACCCATCAATTCGTGCACACGTTGCCCGTTCGCGAACGGGACCACGTCGTCGAACCGCGCGTGCAGCAGGAACGTGTGGTTCGGATCGATCGCCTTCGCGTAGGCCGCCGGGTCCACTTCGGCGAGATCCCGCGCCGCCTCCGCGCGGATGCGCGCGTCATCGTAGCCCCGCGCGCGCAGCCCGCGGAAGAGCGCGCCGATCTCTTCCTCGCTCTGCGCCGCGAAGAGGATCTCGGGGAGCCCCGCGCCGCCCAGCGCGAGCGCCGCCGCGTCGACCGACGGATCCGTCGCGGCGACGAGTGTCCCCACGAACGAGCCCATGCTGATCCCCAATACGCCGATGCGCCCGCGCCCCGCGACCCGCTCGCGACGCGCCCACGCGAGCCCGCGCCGGACGTCGATCACGCCCGCCGTCATCATCCGCGCGACGTGCGCGAAGTCCTTCGACGCGTCGAAGATCTCCGCCTTGCGATCGAACCGCATCGTCGTGAAGCCCGCGCCCGCGAGGTGCGTCGCGAAGGCCTCGCTCGGACCGTAGTCCCCCCCGAGGATCGGCAGCACCACGATCAAGCCGCGCGGCATCCCATTCGGGACGCGGAGCGTCGCGCCCGCCCACCGGTTCTCCTCGCGGTCGGGGCGGTACGCGGGGAACTTCACGCGGAAGGTCTGCCAGGGGCCGCCCTCGTCCTCGACGCGTGTCTTCTCGAAGCCCTTACCGATCGGCGCCGCGAAGTCTCTCGGACCGCGCACGCCGCGCGTGGAAGTGATGCGCGCGGACTCGTGCAGACAGCCGGTCGCGAGCGACGCGACGAGCAGGAGCTCAAGGAGGCGAAACGAGCTGCGCGGAGAGATCCGTGAGGCTCGCGATCTCGGAGGGGCCGTAAGCAACGCCGAGGTACAGATACCACGCGGCCACCACCGCGAGTACGACGGAAGTCCAGCCAAGCGCGCGGCGCAATCGATCGTAACGTCGCCGTGACACGACGGCGCCGATCATCAGGAAGAACGCCGTGCCCGAGAAGACGCGGTGCCGCACGAGGTCGTCCTCCGCGCGGCGGAGGCGCTCGAGGATCAGCACGCTCGATTCGTCGACCACCGCGCGCCAGCGATCCTGCGCGATCGACAACATCGTCACCGGGCGCTCGCGCGGCGTGAGCGCGAGCTCGACGAGCACGCCGCCGTGATCCGAGAGCCGAATCATCTCGCCGTCGACGTCCCGCGGCGACTCGAACACCTTCGACACCCCGAGCGTCCGGACGTCGACGCGGCGCCCCGGGCGATAGAGCACGGCGTCGATCCCGCACTTGTCCTCGGTCGGCGAGAGCCCCGCGCGCGCCGCGAGGACGCGGAAGGGGAGCGCGTCCCAGTCGGCGTTGAGATCGCCCGCGAGGATCAGAGGGACGTCGTCGCGCTTGGGGAGCCGCGTGAGGAACGCCGACGCCTCGAGCATCTGCGACAGCTGCACCGGCACGTACTCGTCGGAGCCGTAGCCGGCCTGCAGGTGCGTCGCCGAGAAGTGAACCGGTCCGGCCGGCGTGCGCACTTCGACGACCGCGGCGCCCTTGCCGGCGATCCAATCGAGGTGCCACGGCGTGTGGGGAATCTGGCCCTGCGAGTACTTGCGGAACTTCGCGCCCTCGATCGGGTAGCGCGACGCCACGAGTAGCCCGCTCCCGCCCGGGAAGGTGGTGGCGAAGCTCCGCACGTGCGGGAGGCCGGCGCGCTCGAGGGCGCGCGTCAACGCGAGCGCGTCGCGCTCCATCCACACCTCTTGCAGTGCGACGAGGTCCGGCTCGATCTCCGCGAGCGCTTCACCGATCGCCGCGACGCGCTCGGCGCGCGCGGGCGTGATGATCGGGATGCCCCAGATGTTGTACGTGAGGACGCGGAGCGTCGTCGGCGCGGGCTCGGGCGCCGGGCTCGCGGTGAGCGCGAGCGAGAGCGTGAGGACGGAGAAGAACGCGCTCATCGCCGTCGCCACCCCACCATCGTTCTACTCTGATCGTTCGGACATCGGTCCGCGATCAGTAGCCCTCCGGGATCGTGCCGTTGAGGAAGCTGATCGTGTTGGGCGCGCCGAGGCTCGACCACAGCGCGCGGCGTGACTGCGTCGGCGAGCGGCCCTCGTCGACCGGCCAAGTGGGCGCCTCGCCGGGGCCGAGGGTGTGGAGGCCGCTCTGCGCGCACCAGATCACGTACGTGTGA
>JAUHYN010000607.1 GCA_030426505.1 bacterium
CCCGCGCGCCGACCCCCTCGGCAGCATCGTGCTCACGCCCTCCATGCGTGCGGTCGCAAAGTACTGCGTCGTCGTCATCGCGCTGTTCGTCGTGCAAGTCGGGCTCGGCGCTTTGACCGCGCACTACACGATCGAAGGGCATTCGTTCTTCGGGATCCCGCTCGGCGAGATCCTCCCGTACTCCGTCACGCGCACCTGGCACATCCAGACCGCGATGTTCTGGATCGCGACGGCGTTCCTCGCCGCCGGACTGTTCCTCGCACCGGCGGTCGGCGGTCACGAGCCTCGCTACCAGCGGCTCGGCGTGAACGTGCTGTTCGGCGCGTTGCTCCTCGTCGTCGTCGGTTCGCTCGGTGGGGAGTGGATCGCGAGCCGGCAGGTCCTCGGGCTCGACCTCTCGTTCTGGTTCGGCACGCAAGGGTACGAGTACGTCGACCTGGGCCGCGCTTGGCAGATCGCCCTCTTCGTGGGGCTGCTTCTGTGGGCGGTGTTGATGCTGCGCGCGCTGTGGCCGGCGCTCACGCGTGAGAGCGAGAACCGCACGATCGTGCAGATGTTCACGATCGCGAGCGTCGCGATCGGACTGCTCTACGGCGCGGGCTTCTTCTACTCGTCGAAGACGCACCTGTCGGTCGCCGAGTACTGGCGCTGGTGGGTCGTCCACCTCTGGGTCGAAGGCTTCTTCGAGGTCTTCGCGACGGCCGCGCTGGCGTTCATCTTCTCGCGCCTGGGGCTCGTGCGGGCGAAGAGCGCGGGTCGCGCCGTCGTCGCGTCCACCGCCATTTTCCTGATCGGCGGCATCCCCGGCACGTTCCATCACCTCTACTTCTCGGGCACGCCCGTGGCGGTGATGGCGGTCGGCGCCTCCTTCTCGGCGTTGGAGATCGTCCCCCTCGTCCTGATCGGTTGGGAGGCGAAGGAGACGCTGAAGATGACCGACCGCGCCCCGTGGATGGAGCGCTACCGCTGGCCGATTCGGTTCTTCGTCGGTGTCGCGTTCTGGAACCTGGTCGGGGCCGGCCTCTTCGGCTTCCTGATCAACCCGCCGATCGCGCTCTATTACATGCAGGGCCTCAACACGACGCCGGTTCATGCCCACACCGCGCTGTTCGGCGTGTACGGGCTGCTCTCGCTCGGGCTCGTACTGCTGCTGCTCCGGCGCCTCTTCCCGACCGCCGTCTGGGACGAGAAGAAGCTGAGCTACGCGTTCTGGTCGATGAACGTCGGCCTCGGCGCGATGGTGCTCCTCAGCCTCCTCCCGATCGGTCTCGCTCAAGCGTACGCGAGCATCGAACACGGGCTGTGGTTCGCGCGCAGCGCCGAGCTGCTCCAGCAGCCGATGTTCGTGACGCTCCGGTGGATGCGCATCGTCGGCGACACGATCTTCATGTCGGGCGTCGCGGCGCTCGTCTGGTTCACGGCGAAGGTCGTCTGGCCTCGCCGCACGGTTCGAGTCCCTCACGCCACCGGTCAGGCCGCGGCGAAGTAGCGAAGGAGATGGACATGGAAACGCTGGCCGATCTCGCAACCCAGAACCCCGGCGCCGCGCGCGTCTTCCACCGGTACCGCCTCGACTTCTGTTGTGGCGGACGACGCCCCCTCGAAGAGGCCTGCGAAGCCAAGGGCCTCGACCCGGACGCGGTACGCGCCGAGATCGAGGAGGAGACGCGCGCCCCGGACGACGTCGTCTGGGCCGAGCGACCCCTGGGCGCGCTCGTCGAACACATCCTCGAGCGCTATCACGCGCCGCTGCGACCCGAACTCGAGCGGCTCGTCCAGATGGCCCGCAAGGTTGAGGCGGTCCACGCCGACAAGGCGAGTTGTCCGCGTGGCCTCGCGGCTCACCTCGCGCGATTTCAGGAGGACACGCTCGCGCATCTCGAGAAGGAGGAGCGAATCCTCTTCCCGCTCATCACGATGGACCCGGACGCGCGCCCGCACGCGCCGATCTCCGTGATGATGCACGAGCACACGTCGCACGCCGCGAACCTCGCGCGGACCCGTGGGCTCACGACGGATCTGGTCCCGCCCGACGACGCCTGTACGACCTGGCGCGCGCTGTACCTGGGCCTCGAGGCGCTCGAACGCGATCTGATGGATCACATTCACCTCGAGAACAACGTGCTGTTCCCCCGCGCGCTCGGGGCATGAAACCGCGAACTCGGAGCCGCGCCGGATTGCGTGAGGGCCGAGCCCTCGCGCAATCTGCGGCGCGATGAACACGCTCCCGAAGCTCCTCACCACCTGCGCTCTGCTCGCGACGCCGATCGCGTGCGCCTCCACGACGGAGCGCGCCAAGACCGGCCTCGACCAGGCCGAGAAAGAGATGAAGTCCGCGGACGAAGACGCGAAGAAGAACGTCGACTACGTGGAAGAAGACGTCGAGAAGGAAGTCGACGAGAAGGAATGATTACTCACAGCGGCAAGTCGAAGTCTTCGTTGCCGCTGATCTCTTGAACCGACGGCTCGAGGAGGCTCTCCAAGAACTTCTTGGTCGAGCTGTCCTCGTAGAGTGACTTCACGCCGAACGCCTGCGGCGCATCGCTCATCGACAGCTCGTCGATCTTCGCGGCGATGTTCCGAACGTACCCGTACAACGACTTCGCGTCGTACGGCCCCGTCGCCACGGCGATGGCGTCTGCGAACGTCTTCTCCTCCGGGTTCAACAGCTTCTTCAACTGACCGAGCGCGGTCTCGCCGAGCTTGTCGACCCCGCCGGAGTTCAACGCGCCGAGGAGACCGATCGACTTCGAGAACGCGAAGCCGAAGTCGAAGTCCACGTCCGGGTCGCCCTTGCCGAAGGTGATCGTGAACGCCCAGACCTTCAGTACGAAGCCGTCCTCCGGGTTCATCGCCGTCTTCACCGCCGACGTCGCGACGCCGCCGAAGATCTCGTTGGCCAGCTTGATCCCCGCGTCGGGGCTCGTGCTCGCCGCCGAGACGAAGCCGGCCACGAAGCCGCCGAAGAACGACAGCACCAGCTTGCCGGGGTCACGTTCGCCTTCCGAGTAGCTCATCGCGAGGCTCATTGCTCCGCCGTACACCGCGGTCTGCGCGATCACGGTGGTACTGACGCCGAAGATCGTCGGTCCCAACACCGCCGCCGCGAGGACGCCGGCCGCGTACGCCGCCACCGCGACGGCGACGGCCGCCGCTGCGTTGAAGTCGTCGAACGCGTTGGCTGGGTCGGTGAAGATCTTCCCTTCGGTGCCTGCGATGAGGAAGCCGGCCACGCCCGCCACTACGACCGCGATCGCGATGATCGCACCGACGAAGCGCCCCGACGGATCCTGGAAGGTCACCGGGTTGTTCCCGCCGAACGCGTAGCGGTTGTGCGGGATCGCCTGCATCGGATCCGATCCGATCGAGCGGTCTGCGCTGATGAAGCGGCCGAGGTCGGCATCGTAGTAGCGCGCCTGCATGAACGTGAGGTCCGTCGTGCGGTCGAGCTCGTGCCCGCCGAACTTCGGACGGAACTCGTCCGTGCCGGTACTCGAGCTATGGATCTCGCCGTACGGCGCGTAGCGCACGTGCGCCGACTTCGCGCCGGTCTCGTCGGTCACCACCGCCGTCGAACCCACTTGGTCCTGGTGCAGGTAGCGCACGCCCACCGCCGGCTCACCGACGCCGTGCGGGCCGGCGGACATGGCCGCCTCCGCCGCGCCGGAGCCGTGCGTCACGAAGAACACCGCGGCCACCATCGCGGCGAGCGCCGGGCTGAAGCGCGGGCGACCGTAGAGGCCGAGCGCGCGACGGCGCCGCCGCAAGTCGACGAGGAGCAGCAGGCACAGCAGCGCGGGCACGGCGACGGACGCGACTCGCCACGCGCGCGCGACGGCCGGCCGAGTCACGATGGACATCGCCGAGTGCCACGCCACGAGGGGCGCGCCGGACAGCGTCGTCGGATCGTACATCGCCGCGAACATCTCGTGCTGACGCGACTCGAACAGGTCCACCAGCGTGACCTGCGTGCGCGTGATCTGAGCGACGCGCCCGGACGGCCCCGAGAGGTACTTCGTGTGCCGCGCCGGACCCGACGGAGGCACGGTCACCTCGTAGTCGCTCCCGACGTAGTACGTCGTGCTCCCGGTCGCCTCGGTCTTCTTCAGCCGGTGGCCGTCCTGGTCGTAGACGAACGCGGTCGCCTGGCCGTTCTTCACGACCTCGACGAGGAGGTCTTCCTCGTTCCAGGTGTACGTCCACTGGTCGGCCGCGCGCGTCTTCTGCGTGAGGTTGCCGTTCGCGTCGTAGCTCAGGGCGGTGCCGTCGCTGCGACTCGTGGGGCGGTGACCGCCGAGCGCGTACTGGTACGTCTCGGTGATCAGGTTGTTCTCGGTGCGCTCGAGGAAGCTGCCCCCCGGCGAGTACACGTAGTTGCGGAGCCCGTACGGACCGGACGCCATCTGGAGCTCGCCGCGCGGCGTGTACTCGAACTCCTGGGTGTCGGAGCCGAGCAGGTCGTCGATCTGCGTGATCTGATCGACGTCGTCCCACGTGTACGCGAGGTCGAGGAGGGCGTCCTCGATCGCGGGGTCCTTCTCACACGGGTTCGAAGGGATCCCGTTCGGGTGCGCATTGAGGCGGTGCCGCGCCAGCCGCGACGTGTCGCTCTCGAACTCGTAGCAGGCCACGACGTCGTTCCCGAACGTCACCTGCTTCACGCGACCGGCCGCGTCGTAGCCTTCGTACGTCGCGTACGGCGTGAAGACACCCGGCGCGTCGGTCGGCTCCCACAGCGCGATCTGTTGGAGGAACCGCGCGGAGTCGAACGTGTACTGCGCGACCGAGCCGTCGGGGAACGAGCGCTCCACCGCGTTGCCCATCGCGTCGTGACGCGTGCTCCAGTTGAACGTCGTCCCGTCGATCACGAGCTGCGCCGTGGCCTGACGCCCGTAGGCGTCGTAGCTCGTCGCGTACGTGTGGTCGGGGCCCACGACCGACGTGAGCCGGCCGACGCCGTTCGCGAGCGCGGCGTCGTCGTACCCGTACTCGATCGTGCGGGCCGTCGCGGCGTTGGGCGCAAGGAACGACTTCGTCCTCGTGCGGCCGAGCGCGTCGTAGGTGCGGGTGGCTTCGTTCCCGTTCGCGTCGATCTCGCGGACGAGCTCGCCCGCGGCGTCGTACTCGAACACCGTCGTGCCGGTGTCCGTATCCGTGACGCTGATCTTGCGCCCGAGGCTGTCGTACGCGGTGAGCGTCGTGGCGTCCGGGCTGGTCACCGAGACCAAGCGGCCGAGCGGGTCGTACGCATAGGTCGTCGTGGCGAGCGTCGCGTCGATCTTCTTCACGAGCTTGTCGCGGAAGTCGACGTGGACCGTCGTCACCGTGTTGTTCGGCTCGGTGCGCGTCATGACCATCGCGCGCGTCACCGGATCGTAGTCGTCGTACGCCGTCTGGATCTTCCGCCCGTCGTGGAGCGTGAACGCGGTCGGCCGCGACTTCCTGCCCGAAGGCCACGGCCTGTGGATCACCCCCTGCGAAGCGATCCACATGTTCTTCATGCGCTTTCCCATCGATGTCGTCTTCCTCGACAAGAACAAGCGCGTGGTCAAGATCTCCGCGGACCTCAAGCCGTGGCGGATGTC
>JAUHYN010000608.1 GCA_030426505.1 bacterium
CCGAGCTCGCCCGACGCGCCGACGCGATCGCCGCGACCCTCGCGAACTGAGCGCGTCAGGGGAGACGCATCGGAACGTCGGTGTCGAAGCGGACCTTGTCGAGGAGGTCCGCGACCGGGAACTCGGGGTCGTGGACGTGGACCCCGATCGCCCCTTCCGTGAACACGCCGTCGCGGAGGCTCGACCGCGTACCGTAGAGCGCGAGGCCGGTGCCTCGGGGCGCCGAGACCTCGAACTGGCTCATCGAGAGTCGTCCTTCGCCGAAGACCTCTGCGGCTGCCCCGTCGTTGCACTCGGTGGTGTTCGAGGGGCGCCGCTCGAGCCGCGACGCCACCATGGAGACGACAGGGGTCAGCCCGATCACCGGGCGGACCTGCACGGCCGGGCGACCGACGACGTCGATCACCACCTGGTGCGCCTCGACGTTCCCGTCCTCGACGAGGAGCCCGACCGGTTCGGCGGAACAGTCCGGCTCGAGATCGGCGTCGATCGTGACGTCGTCGAGCTCGAGCGTGCCGGTGCGCAAGACGATCCCTCGGTGCGCCTCGAGAATGGTCGCGCGGACGAACCCGACGCGCTCCCCGCCTCCGCTGATGATGAGGGCCTCCGCGTCCGATGGGGACCGCGCGATCGTCATGTCGATGAAGTCGAGGACGCCCTCGGAGTCGATGTGGAGCGAGCGGTGCGGAGACGAGACCTCGAGCCGGCTCACCGTTGCGTGCGAGCGGGCGTCGAGGTGGACGAAGGCCGAGGCGCCGCTCGCGGGCGACGCGGGTTCGAAGGCGACGTGGTCGACGAGCGAAAGGGTGGCGCCGAAGATCTCGAGTTCGACACCGCTCGAGCGCTCCGTCCAGGACCCCGCGATCGTCACCTCGCTCCCTTCGGTGGCTGCGACCAGCCCGAATCCGTCCTGCACCGCGATCGCGCTCGCGGTGACCTCCGAGCCGAAGGCGTAGATCGCCGTGCGCGCCCCGAGCATCGCCGAGTTCGACAGACGCACGACGGCGCGGTCGATCGCGACCACGCCGGTGACGAAGCCCGTCGTGAGGAGCCCGTCGATAACGACCTCGGCGTTCGCCGCCCGGACCCCGACCTCATCGGCGCTCAGGATCGCGACGCGCTCGAGGTTCGCCGAGGCGCCCGCGTGGATGTCGACCGCGACGCCCGCGCCGGTCTCGAGGACGACGCCATTGAGCGCCACGCGCCCCGTGACGTCGACGGCGGAAGCGTCGCCCGCTCGGACGGATGCTCCGGACAACGCGACCGTCGCCGACGCGGCCACGCGGAGCGAGCCCACGAGCGAGAGCCCCGAGATGTCGACCTGGGTCTCTCGTCCAACCTCGATGTCCGCGGTGATTCGGACCTCGCTCTCGCACTCCCCGTGGACGACGAGCGACGCGTCGATGCGCAGCGGTGTGTTGGATTCATAGGCGCCGCCCGCGATCACGATCGTGTCGCCCGAGGTGGCCCGCGCGATCGCCGTGCCGAGATCGACGGGCCTCGCACGCGACCCGTCGCCCGACGCGGTCCCCGCCTCGGAGACGAACAGTGCGTCCGACGGGACCCCGGAGGGCCACGGATCGCTGGTACACGCGCGACCGAGGCGGTGACACGTCGATTCGCCGGCGAACACGTACGTGCCCGGACCGCAGACCGGCATTTCACCTTCGAACGGGCGGCATCGACGAGCGATGCGCTCCGCCGTCTCGAACCACCCGACGGGGCACTCGACGTGGACGGACGTCACGTCGGCGGGCGCTCCGAACGGTGCGTTCACGCATTCCTCGCACAATCCCTCGACGCGGCACTCCCCGGCGCCGGCGCACCACGGCGCGGCGCGGTCGCCGATGCGGATTCGATCGCGCCACTGCGCGGAGGGCTTCCACTCGCGCGCGCCCTCGAGCTCGTAGTGGACGCCGCCGAGGAAGTCGGGCGCGACGACTCCGTCCGGCGGCGAAGTGATCGGACCCACCGACCAGCCGTACGCGCTCGGCGGATTCGCGAAGTAAGCGATCTCGACCCGGTCCGCATCGAGGCGTGGCACCGGCGGGAACGTGAAGTCCGACTCCGCGTCCGCGACGTGGAACGCGACCGGCGCGCCGTTCGACGGGCCGAGGATCCAGACCTCCGTCTCTGCGTCCAACGGCGGCTCCGGCCGGGGCACCTCGAGCGGCCCGCACGCACAGAGCAGCCCTAACAGCGCGACGCGACGCACGCCTTCGATGCTACTACGAATCGGACGACGCGCGCGCGAGCGGGAGACGACGCATCAGGCTGCGGAGCTTCGGCGAAGGCGGTTCGGCGTCGAGCGTGACGTCGAGCAGGCCGCGCCGCACGCGACTCCCGGTGTGCTGGTACGCGACCTCGGCGAGGCACTGACTCCACCCGTCGAGCCACTGCTCGAGATCGCGGCGCTGCGCCTCCGTCCCGCGACACACGACCCACAGATCGATGTCGCTCTCCGGACCGGCGCCGCCGACCTCCACGCTCCCGTGGATGTACAGCTCCTCGACGCCGTAGCGCTCGGCGTCGAGGCTCGCGGCGAGCGCCTCCGCGAAGCGGCTGCGCCAGCTCTCGTGGTCGGCGCGCGCGCCGATGCGGCCGGAGCTCAGCTCTTGCTGCTTCCACTCGAGATATTCGCCGAGCCTCCCCGCGATGCAGCGGAGCAGCTCGTGCTCCTCGGGGAGGAACGCTTCCGCGTCTCCGTCCCAGTCGAGATCCACGACGACGATCGCGCCGACGTTCGAGTCGAACGCGTGGATCGGCACCTCGAGGCGCGCCGGACGATCCGCGAATCCGTCGGAGGCGTAGTGACGCCCGAGGTAACGAATCCGAGCGCGCGTGGATGCCGGGCGCTGCCACCCGTCGGGGATCGCGGCGAGGGTGTTCGCGAAGACCGCCGCGGGTGTGTCGTCGCGCTGCGCGGTCGCGGTGCCCACGCGGTATAGGCAGCGCAGCTCCTTGGCGCGCTCGCGGAGGCCGTGGACCTCTTCGGGGCTCGCGTCGACCATCGCTCAGATCCTCCGCGACACGGGCACCCAGACGATCCCGAACGCCGTCACGCGAACGTCGCTCTTCTCGAGGCGCACCGCGCGCTCCTCCGTCTCGTCGAGTTTGTCCTCTTCGTCGCGACGGATGTCGGCGATCTTGGCGTCGAGCTCGATCATCATCTCGGCCGCCTCGTCCTCGAGGCGCTCGATGTCGCCTTCGAGTTGCGACTTCTTGTGCGAGGCGCGCGACGTCTGACGGCGCTTGGAGATCGCGCGCGACACGCCCGCCTTCCGACCGCCGAAGACGGAGAGGATCGACATCCCGATGTTCACGGCCTCGTCGAGTTGCCGCGACTGCACCATGCCTTCGGCCTCGGCGAGCTTCGCGCCCGCCGACTCCAGCCGATCCTCGATGCGCTTCGCCTTCGACGCGTACTCGTCCCGAAGCTTCGCGACCTCGGCGTCGATCGCGTCCTCGACGAGCGCGGCGCAGCGCGCGTCGAAGTCCCTGCGCGACTCCTCCGCGCGACCGTACAGCTTCAACTTCTTGTTCACGAACATGCCGCGCGTCTCGGTGCGGTAGACATCGTCCGCGATCTCCTTCTCGAGCGCCTTCAGCTCCTTCGCCTCGTCCATCCAGTCCGGGAGCGCGTCGAAGACGGCGTCGTCCGGCGGGTCGTCGAGGAGGTCGCCCTCCTCCAGTCGCACCGCGATCGCCTCCTTGGGCCGTCGCTCCCCGAGCGGGAACCAGATCCGGTGGCACGTCTCGTCGAGGACGAAGCCCACGCGGTCTTCGTCGAACCGCAGGGACAGCGCCGCGTAGAGCGCGGGCGCGAAGCGGATCCGCTCGTCGTCGCGCTTCGGCTCGGCGTGCGCTTCGAACACACCGCCCATGCGCGCCGCGAACACCACGCGGGGATCGAGGAACCAGCGATCCACGCCCTCCACCGCGGGCGTCGCGGTGCGCACCTTGGGCGTCGCCGCGGGCGTGTTCGCGACCGGCGTCGCGGGCGCCTCCACGTCGAACAGCGCGTTCACCTTCGCGACCTCCACGCGCGTGAGCGGCCCGCGCAGGAAACACATCGCGTGGCGCGTGCCGAACACCGACGGCGCGCCGCGCCCGACCTGGTGCAGGAGGAACTGTCGCTTCTCGAGGCCCGCGACGGCGCCGTCCAGGCCCTGCCCGTCGATGCCCGAGAGGAGGCGCTCGCGATCCTGCGCCGTGTTGAGGCGACCGATGCACCACGTGCCCGCGTTCGACAGCGCCTTGTAGTCGAGGTCGACCGGGTTCTGCGTGGACAGCACCACGCCGAGCCCGACCGCGCGCGACTGCTTCATGATCGTGAGGAGCGGCCGCTTGCTCGGGGGCTGCTTCGGGTGCGGCGGGAGGAAGCCGGCGACCTCGTCGAAGAACAGCAGCGCGCGCAGCTCGTCCGTGCCGGGTTGTGTCCGGCTCCACGCGAGGAGCTGGCCGCTGAGGAGCGACACGAAGAACTGGCGCTCCGACTCGTCGAGGTGCGCGAGCGAGAAGACGTGGACCTTCGTGCGCTCGCCGCGCGCGAGCATCGCGCCGATGTCGAGCGTGGCGCCCTTCGCCCACGCCGCGAACGTCGGCGAAGCGACGACGGCGTTGAAGCGCATCGCGAGGTCCATGCGATCGTCCGGCGGGAAAAAGCGGTCGACGGGGAAGACGCCGATCTTTTCGAACGGCGGATCCACGAGGCGCATGATCAACGCTTCGAGATCGAGATCCTCGCCCGCGGCCCACGCGGTCTGGACGATGTGCGCGAGCACCACGTGCGCCGGGTCGCGCACCGGATCCGGCGCGCGTCCGACGAGGCCGAGCAAACCGGAGACGGTGTCCGCGACGAGCTCGCGCGACGCTTCGTCGTCGCCGGTGGCGGGCGGGCGCTTCAGGCTCCCGAGGAGGTTCACGGGGACGCCCGCTTCGCTCCCCGGTGTGTACACGGTGAGGTCGAGGCGATCGCGGAGCGCGCGGATGCCATCCGGGACGAGCCCCTCGCGCTCGAGGCCGGCGCGCCAGCGCGAGGCGATCGCTTCGGCGTCCTGGTTCGCGGCCCACGGCGCGAAGTCGCCCGCGCGGAGCTCGGGGAAGACGAGGCCGAGGTTTCCGAGGTCGCCCTTCGGATCGATCGCGATGATCGGGACGCCCGCGCGCACGAGCTCTTCGAGCATCACGAGGCACAGCCCGGTCTTGCCGCTGCCGGTCATCCCGACGACGACGCCGTGCGTACGCAGGTGCGAGGGATCGAGGCCGACGCGATGGGTGGAGTCGGGGCGACGACCGAGGTGGAGCGCGCTCACGGCCGCCGTTACTAACACACCCCCAACGAAGAAGGGCCGCGCCCCCCCCATGGGATCGCGGCCCTCTTCAGGTGTTCACTTCGCCTACGGCGAGATCGTTCTTCAGGACGCGAGCATGCGGCCCACGTGGTACGCGGTCGCGTACATCGGGGGCATCGCGTTCAGCTCGGCGTTGTCGAGGCCAGCGCCGCCCTTGTCGCGCTTGTTGATGTTCGACTTGTGGATCGCGATCGCGCGGTCGATGTCACCGCTGCCGATGTGCCC